>NZ_JBHXLV010000273.1:0-7345 GCF_042721685.1 Streptomyces sp. NPDC058459
CGTGTGGCCCGTACCCCGCCCCTCGTCGTTCTCCCTCAGGCAGCCGTCCCGGCGGCCCCGCCCGGACGGCGATGGCGCCCGCTGGGGGCGCCCTCCCCGTCCCGGTCCGCGACCGGGCCCCGGTGCCGACCGTGCCCGTCCGCCTCGGCGGAGACGGATTCCGGCTGGTAGGCCCCGGAATCCGCGGGCGCGGACAGCGGCTGCGTCGTACTGGTGTCGGTCATCGGAAGCATTCACCCCGTCAACATGATCGTCTTGCAGCCGGGAGAGTCTAACCAACCCGCCGGGTGCCCGGTCCAGGCGGTCGCGCGATCTCCACCACGCGGTCCCGACCTCTCCCGCCGCACCCGCCGCGGGCCTTCGCTACCCGGCCGCCACCCCGCCGAGCGGGGCCTCCCGCAGCGGGACCGGGCGCGGGGCCCGGGGCTCCGCCGGTTCCGGGTGCTCCTCGGCGGCCGGCTCCGCCCCCGGCGGATTCAGCTCGGCCACCCCGCACGGCGTGTGCGCCGTGGCGTACGGCAGGCGCAGTACGCCCTCCGGCGTCCACAGGCCGGACCCCGCCAGCCAGCCCCCCGGCGCGGGCAGGTGCCTCATGCGGCGTTCGGCCGGGCGCCAGGTGCCGATCCAGGTGCCCAGCGGGCCGTCCACCCGCAGCGCCACCGCGCAGTTCTCCGGGGTCAGCACCTGGCCCGGCTGGATGGCGAACGGGGCCACCGCGCAGTCCGGCAGCCGCAGCGCGCCCGGGAAGCGGACCGGCAGCGTGCTGCCCAGCACGCCCCAGCCCAGTCGTTCCCGCCCCGGTGAGGCCGCGTCCGAGGAGATCACCACCAGGCCGCTGTCCGGGTCGGCCAGCAGCAGCCGGTCGTCGCTGCCGGGCGTGATCTGGAGCAGCGGCGACACCTCACCGTCCCGCCCCAGGTCCACCACGACCGCCTTGGTCCGGCCCGCCAGCTCCCGGTCCAGGGCCAGCAGCCGCCCCGCCGGGTCCAGCCAGACCCCGCCCGAGCACCGCCCCGGCACCTCCGCCACCCGCTCCGGCCCGAAGGCGCCCCCGGCCACCAGCCACACCGCCGTGGACTCCTCGCCCACCGCCAGCGCGTACGCCCGCCCGCCCCCCGGCGCGGGCGGCAGCAGCGTGCACCGGGTGCCGGGCTCCGCGCACTCCACCGCGCCGACCGGCAGCTCACCGGTGCCGGGACCGGTCGGGTACAGCAGCGAGAAGGCGTGCCGCCGCTCCACCAGGCGGTGGATCAGCACCCGCCCGTCGCCCATCGGCTGCACCTCGGTGCCCGGCTCCTCCGGCTGGCCGCCGGGCAGCGGCACCGCGTACGGCTCCGGGCCGTCCAGCGTCCAGCGCTCCGGGAACCAGTTCTCGCCGTCCAGCGCGAGCCGGGCTGCGTACGCGCCGTCCGCCGTGATGGCGTACCGCGTCGTGGGCGCCTCGTGTTCCGCGCCGGCGGACGGGGATTCGATCGCACAGGCCGTCATGGTTCGGTCACCTCCGGCGACGAAGCTAGTTTTCGTACGCACACGCGGGGGCCGGGTCCGGCACGCTTCACACATTCGGGTGTCGCAGAAGCGATTCCTCTGAGGAAAGGGCGGGGGTGGGCGTACCGGCCCGGGGCCGCCGTGAGCGGTACGGCCCCGCCGGCCGGACAGGTAGTGTTTCCTCGTGCCCCGTCTGTCTGATGTCATCGCCGCGCTGGAGACCCTGTGGCCCGCAGAGCGGGCCGAGTCCTGGGACGCGGTCGGCACGGTGGTGGGCGACCCCGGCCAGGAGGTCACCCGCGTCCTGTTCGCCGTCGACCCGGTACGGGAGGTCGCCGACGAGGCCGTACGGCTCGGCGCCGACCTGCTCGTCACCCACCACCCGCTCTATCTTCGCGGGACGACCACGGTGGCCGCCGGCACCCCCAAGGGCCGCGTCGTGCACACCCTGATCAAGAATGACGTCGCCCTGCACGTCGCGCACACCAACGCCGACAAGGCCGACCCCGGAGTCTCCGACGCCCTCGCCGGCGCGCTGGACCTCAGGGTCACCGGCCCCCTCGTACCCGACCCCGACGACCCGGCCGGACGCCGGGGCCTGGGCCGGATCTGCGAGCTGGACCACCCGCTGACCGTGCGCGAACTGGCCGAGCGGGCCGCCGAGCGGCTGCCCGCCACCGCGCAGGGCATCAGGGTGGCCGGTGATCCCGACGCCGTGGTCCGCACGGTCGCCGTCAGCGGCGGCTCCGGCGACAGCCTCTTCGACCGGGTGCGCGCGGCCGGTGTGGACGCCTTCCTCACCGCCGACCTGCGCCACCACCCGGCGTCCGAGTTCGCCGCCTCGGCCACGGACCGCCCGCTCGCCCTGCTCGACGCGGCCCACTGGGCCACCGAGTGGCCCTGGTGCGAGCTGGCCGCGGCCGAACTCGACCAGATCTCCGACCGTCACGGCTGGGGCCTGCGCGTCCACGTGTCCACGACGGTCACCGACCCCTGGACCGCCCACGCGGCGTCCCCCCTCACCACTAGCCCCACGGGAGCCCCCAACTGAACGCCGAGCCCGCCGACCAGATCCGACTCCTCGACGTCCAGGCCCTCGACGTCCGCCTGCAGCAGCTCGCGTACAAGCGGACGTCGCTCCCCGAGCACGCCGAGATCGAGACGCTGGGCAAGGACCTCGTCCAGCTGCGCGACCTGCTGGTGGCCGCGCAGACCGAGGAGAGCGACTGCGCCCGCGAGCAGACCAAGGCCGAGCAGGACGTGGACCAGGTGCGCCGCCGCGCCACCCGCGACCAGCAGCGCCTGGACTCCGGCGCGGTCACCTCGTCCAAGGACCTCACCGGCCTCCAGCACGAGATCGTCTCCCTCGCCAAGCGCCAGGGCGACCTGGAGGACGTCGTCCTCGAGGTCATGGAGCGCCGCGAGGGCGCCCAGGCGCGGGTCGCCGAGCTGACCGACCGGGTCGCCTCCGTGCAGGCCAAGTCCGACGACGCCACCGCGCGCCGCGACGCCGCGCTCCGCGAGCTGGACGACGAGGCCGCCGCGGTGACCAAGGAGCGCGAGGTCGTCTCCGCCTCCGTCCCGGCCGACCTGCTCAAGCTGTACGACCGGCTGCGCGTCCAGGGCGGCGGTGTCGGCGCGGCCAGGCTGTACGCCCGCACCTGCCAGGGCTGCCGCCAGGAGCTGGCGATCACCGAGCTGAGCGAGATCCGCGCGGCCGCGCGGAACACCGTGGTCCGCTGCGAGAACTGCCACCGCATCCTGGTGCGCACCACGGAGTCGGGTCTGTAGTCGGGTCTGGGGTCGGGTCCGTGGTCGTGTCTGCGGCCGGCCGGTAAGGAGCGCTGGGCGTGCGGGAGTTCGTCGTCGAGGCCGACGGCGGGTCGCGGGGCAACCCCGGCCCGGCCGGGTACGGGGCCGCGGTGAGCGACGCGGCCACGGGGGAGACCCTGGCCGAGGCCGCCGAGTTCATCGGCGTCGCCACCAACAACGTCGCCGAGTACCGGGGTCTCCTCGCCGGGCTGCGCGCCGCCCACGCCCTCGATCCCGGGGCGCGGGTCGCGGTCCGGATGGACTCCAAGCTGGTCGTCGAGCAGATGTCGGGCCGCTGGAAGATCAAGCACCCCGACATGAAGCCGCTGGCCGCCGAGGCCCGCGGGATCTTCCTGCCCGGCCGGGTCACCTACGAGTGGATTCCCCGCGAGCGGAACAAGCACGCCGACCGCCTGGCCAACGAGGCGATGGACGCGGGGGCGAAGGGCGAGGCGTGGACGCCCCGCGCCCCGGCGCCGGCCGCTCCGGAGCCGGCGGGCCCGCCCGGTGACGCGCGCGCGGGCGTGGCGGCCGTGCGGGCGGCGCTGGTACGGGGGGCGCGTGCGGCGGGCGAGGGCACTCCCGGTGCCGCCGCCCCATCCGGCGAGCGGGCCGCTGCCGGGGACTCCGCTGCCGCGGTGGCTTCCGGCGCGGACGTGTCGGCGCCCCGGATCACCGAGGCGGACGCGGCCTCCGGCGCGCACGCCCCGGCGTCGCCGGCCGAGCCCACGTCCGGCGACACCGCCGGACGGCACGACGCCGAGGCCCGTGCCGCCCGTACCGTCGCCGCCACCACCACCCCCTCGCCCGGCTGGAGCGCGGCCCCCGATCTCGGGGCGCCCGCCACCTTCGTGCTGTTGCGGCACGGGGAGACGCCGCTCACGCCGCAGAAGCGGTTCTCCGGGAGCGGGGGGAGTGATCCCGCGCTGTCCGGGGCCGGGCGGGAGCAGGCCCGGCTGGTGGCCGGGGCGCTGGCGCGGCGGGGGACCGTACAGGCGGTCGTCGCCTCGCCGCTGGCGCGTACGCGGGAGACCGCCGGGATCGTCGCGGCCCGGCTCGGGCTGGACGTGAGCGTGGACGACGGGCTGCGCGAGACGGACTTCGGCGCGTGGGAGGGGCTGACCTTCGGCGAGGCCCGCGAGCGCTACCCCGACGACCTGAACGCCTGGCTCGGCGACCCCGAGGCACGGCCCACCGGCGGCGGGGAGAGCTTCGCGGAGACCGCCGAGCGGATCGAGGAGGCCCGCGCCCGGCTGGTGGCCGAGTACCGGGGCCGTACGGTCCTGCTGGTCACCCATGTCACGCCGATCAAGACCCTGCTGCGCCTCGCGCTGGGCGCCCCGCCGGAGTCCCTCTTCCGGATGGAGCTGTCGGCCGCCTCGCTGTCGGCGGTGGCGTACTACGCCGACGGCAACGCGAGCGTACGGCTGTTCAACGACACGTCCCACCTGCGTCCCTGAGCCCGGCCGCACCCCGCGCCAGCTCCTCGATCCGGGCCCAGTCCCCGGCGGCCACCGCGTCCGCCGGGACCATCCAACTACCGCCCACGCAGCCGACGTTGGGCAGCGCCAGATACTCCGGCGCACTCGCCTCGGAGATCCCGCCCGTGGGGCAGAAGCGGGCGTCGGGCAGGGGCCCGGCGAGGGACCTGAGGTACGCCGTACCGCCCGCCGCCTCGGCCGGGAAGAACTTCATCTCGCGCACCCCGTGCTCCAGCAGCGCCACCACCTCCGAGGTAGTGGACACCCCCGGCAGGAACGGCACCCCGGACCCCCGCATCGCCGAGAGCAGCGACTCCGTCCAGCCGGGGGAGACCAGGAACCGCGCCCCGGCCGCCACGCTCCGCGTCACCTGCTCCGGTGTGATCACCGTCCCGGCGCCCACCACCGCCTCGGGCACCTCCTCGGCGATGGCCCGGACGCCGTCCAGCGCGGCGGGCGTACGGAGCGTCACCTCGATCGCGGGCAGCCCGCCCGCGACCAGCGCCCGCGCCAGCGGTACGGCGTCGGCGGCGTCGGAGAGCACGACGACGGGCAGGACGGGCGCGAGATCCAGTACGGAGGCGGGAGAGGGCGCGGGAGAGGTCATGGACGCCATCGTGCCCAGCGACACCATTCCGCGCAACGGGCGTTGCGCATGCTGCAACGACTTTAGTGGACCTCGTCCACCAGCACGTCCAGCTCCCACGGCTTCCCGGCCTTCTCCGGCGCCGCGGCCTCCACCTCGTACCCGAGGTCGCGCAGCGCGACGACCAGCCCGGCCGGGTCCTTCGGTGCGGCGCCCTCCGTGAGCAGGGCGCGGACGATGCGGCCCTTGGTCGCCTTGTTGAAGTGGCTGACCACCTTCCGGGTGGGCGCGTGCAGCACCCGTACCGTCGCCGTACGCCCCGCGACCTCGCCCCTGGGCTTCCAGGCGGCTGCGTAGGCGGCGGAGCGCAGGTCCAGCACCAGGCCGTTCCCGGCCGCCTCGGGCAGCACCTCGGCCATCGGGGCCCGCCAGTGCCCGGCCAGTGCGCCGAGGCCGGGCAGCCTGACGCCCATGGAGCAACGGTAGGAGGGGATGCGGTCGGTGACGCCGATCGCGCCCCACAGCCCGGAGAACACCAGCAGGGAGCGGGCGGCGCGGCGCTTGGCGGCCGGGGTGAGCGTGGCCAGGCCGAGGGCGTCGTAGAGGACGCCGGTGTAGATCTCGCCCGCCGGGCGGGCGCCGGCCGTGAGCAGCCCGGCGTTCTTGGCGATCTCGCCGCGCAGCCCCTCGCTGAGGCCCAGCACCTCGCGGGCCTTCTCGTCGTCCCCGGCGCACAGCTCGGCCAGCTCGGCGAGCACGGCCTGCCTCGCGGCGGCGAGGCCGGGCAGGGACAGCGACTCCGGCTTCAGCGGGGCACCCCGGCCCGAGGACGCCTTTCCCTCCGACGGGGGCAGCAGGACCAGCACGGACAACTCCTTCTCTCGGCCTCCGCGCCAGCGTACGGGCCCCGGGTGCCGGTCCGTGCCGCCCGTTTGGCCCGGTACCATGGTCGGCACGGCAGACGAGCCGGGCGGACGGCCGCGTGGAGTCCCTTGAGAGGGCTTCCCGAGGAACGTCCGGGCTCCACAGGGCAGGGTGGTGGCTAACGGCCACCCGAGGCGACTCGCGGGACAGTGCCACAGAGAACAGACCGCCTCGCGCTTCGGCGCGGGGTAAGGGTGAAACGGTGGTGTAAGAGACCACCAGTGCCCAGGGTGACCTGGGCAGCTAGGTAAACCCCACCCGGAGCAAGGTCAAAAAGGAGACACCCCGGTGTCTCCGCGCGGACGACCGAGGGCTGCCCGCCCGAGTCCGCGGGTAGACCGCACGAGGCCGGTGGCAACACCGGCCCTAGATGGATGGCCGTCACCGGGACGCCCGCGAGGGCCCCCGGAACAGAACCCGGCGTACAGCCCGACTCGTCTGCCGCCCTGTATTTCCCCAGGTCAGAGGCTATGTTTACTGACTGAACAAATGCTCGGGGTCGAATCCGAGCTGTGAGTATCGTCGTTTCTGTCTCCCGCTCGTGCGACATATTCCGGCAATACGGGTGGCGAATGTGCTCCAGTGTCGCTCTGTAGCAGATATCTCGGATGCTGATGGAGTCCGAAGTACGTGGACGAGATGTCTCTTTGGAAACCTGCTTTGGCATCGATGGCGCGTCTTCCATTGAGCCGTGCTCAGATCGGGATAGGCGGCACTGCTCGTGCGGCGTGTCGAGGTGGCTGTCAATGGCGCCCCCGCGGGAGCCGTTGGACACTCCGGACTGGACCCCCGCCGAGACCTGTCCGTCTGTCCCCCTCCGTGCTGCGCCGCGGCTACCGGCAACTCGATGTCCAGGGCACCCACGCATTTCTGCATGCGGGATCTCGGCGGTGGGTTCCGGGTGTTTATAAAGGGGAGATGGGTGAGGGTTCTAGGGCGTGTCCGCAAAGTCCCGCCTGGCTCGCGGCGTCTGGCACGCACTCCCCTAGCTCTTCGAGCAGGGGGGACCCCCAGCCGCGTTGTCGGGATCGCCCTCGTACGCACAGTACGAGGG
>NZ_JBHXLV010000274.1:0-7255 GCF_042721685.1 Streptomyces sp. NPDC058459
GGTCCGGCGGGCCGTTCCGTGTCCCGGGCGGGATCAGCCGTCGATGCGCTTGACCGAACCGGTGTGCTTCAGGTGGCCCTTGCCGTCGGCCTTCACGCTGTCCGTACGCAGATCCTCGAACTGACCGTCCTTCCACCAGATGTCGATGGTGGCGGTGTGGTCACAGATGTTGTGGTAATACACGGTGGTGGTCGAGATGCCGTCGCCGTAGGACCAGTTGAAGCAGCCGCTGCGGCCGCTGTGCTGGGAGTCGGCCGACGTCTGCGCCGCCTGCGCGGGCGTCGCGACGCCGAGGCCCGCCAGCAGGACGGATGTGGCGACGGCGGCCTTCGTTATGGAGCGCATGATTTCCCCGGTTTCTGTGTGTCGAGCGACGTGGTGCTGACTGCGGCTACGGCCTGTCACGGACGGTGGTCAGCCGGCCGACAGTGGGTGAAGCTATAGCGATCAAATGTGCGCGGCAATCGACTTGTGGCCGCCGCGTGCCGCACTCCTGACGAATCATCGGGATTTTCCTGGACGGCCAGAACCGTTTTCTTTGCTCGCCCTTTGATCGTTCCGGGGCTGATGACGCGTTGTCGGCGCCGCCGGATAGCCTGGCGCGACAGGCACGGACCAGGTCGTGCGGGCGAGTCGCCCAGGGTGCGGGCAGAGGGAAGGAGCGAAGGTATCCAGATGCGCGTACTCGGTGTGGACCCGGGGCTGACCCGGTGCGGTGTCGGGGTCGTCGAGGGCGTGGCCGGACGGCCGCTGACGATGCTCGGCGTCGGTGTGCTCCGTACGCCGGCGACCGCCGACCTGAGCGAGCGTCTCGTCGCCGTCGAGAGGGGCATCGAGGACTGGCTCGACGAGCACCGGCCCGAGTGCGTCGCCGTCGAGCGGGTCTTCAGCCAGCACAACGTCAGCACCGTCATGGGCACCGCCCAGGCCAGCGCCGTCGCGATGCTGTGCGCGGCCCGGCGCGGCATCCCGGTCGCCCTGCACACCCCCAGCGAGGTCAAGGCCGCCGTCACCGGCACCGGCCGCGCGGACAAGGCCCAGGTCGGCGCCATGGTCACCCGGCTGCTCCGGCTCAGCGCGCCCCCCAGGCCCGCCGACGCGGCCGACGCCCTCGCCCTCGCCATCTGCCACATCTGGCGCGCCCCCGCGCAGAACCGGCTCCAGCAAGCGGTCGACCGGCACACCGCCCACGCAACGAAAGGCCGAACGGCATGATCGCCTTCGTCAGCGGCACCGTCGCCGCCCTCGCCCCCGACTCGGCGGTCGTCGAGGTCGGCGGGGTCGGCATGGCTGTGCAGTGCACGCCCGACACCCTGGCGCGGCTCCGCGTCGGCCGGCAGGCCCGGCTGCACACCTCCCTCGTCGTGCGCGAGGACTCCCTCACCCTGTACGGATTCACCGACGACGACGAACGCCAGGTCTTCGAACTGCTCCAGACCGCCAGCGGCGTCGGTCCCCGCCTGGCTCAGGCGATGCTGGCCACGCACCGCCCGGACACGCTGCGCCGCGCCGTCGCCACCGCCGACGAGAGGGCCCTCACCGCCGTGCCCGGCATCGGCAAGAAGGGCGCGCAGAAGCTGCTGCTGGAGCTGAAGGACCGGCTCGGCGCGCCCGTCGGCGCCCCCGCCGTCGGCGCCCCGGTCAGCCAGGGCTGGCGCGACCAGCTGCACGCTGCCCTCATCGGCCTGGGCTACGCCACCCGCGAGGCCGACGAGGCCGTCACCGCCGTGACCCCCCAGGCCGAGGCGGCGGGCGGCACCCCCCAGGTCGGCCAGCTCCTCAAGGCCGCCCTCCAGACCCTGAACCGCGCCCGCTGACCGCGCGCCATCGCTAGGAGCACCTGAAGTGAACTGGGACGACACGACGGACGGCGCCGACGCGGAACGGCTGGTGGACACCGCCGCCGACCGGGAGGACCAGGCCGTCGAAGCCGCCCTGCGCCCCAAGGACCTCGGCGAGTTCATCGGCCAGGAGAAGGTCCGCGAACAGCTCGACCTCGTACTGCGCGCCGCCCGCGCGCGTGGCGCCACCGCCGACCACGTGCTGCTCTCCGGCGCCCCCGGCCTCGGCAAGACCACCCTGTCGATGATCATCGCCGCCGAGATGGGCGCCCCCATCCGCATCACCTCCGGCCCCGCCATCCAGCACGCCGGCGACCTCGCCGCGATCCTGTCCTCCCTCCAGGAGGGCGAGGTCCTCTTCCTGGACGAGATCCACCGCATGTCCCGGCCCGCCGAGGAGATGCTGTACATGGCGATGGAGGACTTCCGGGTCGACGTCATCGTGGGCAAGGGCCCCGGCGCCACCGCCATCCCGCTGGAGCTGCCCCCGTTCACCCTGGTCGGCGCCACCACCCGCGCGGGCCTGCTGCCAGCCCCCTTGCGCGACCGTTTCGGCTTCACCGCGCACATGGAGTTCTACGAGCCGCACGAGCTGGAGCGGGTCGTGCACCGCTCGGCGAACCTGCTCGAAGTGGAGATCGACACGGCCGGCGCCGCCGAGATCGCCGGCCGCTCCCGTGGCACCCCCCGCATCGCCAACCGGCTGCTGCGCCGGGTGCGGGACTACGCCCAGGTCAAGGCGGACGGCCTGATCACCCGGGACATCGCCGCCGCCGCCCTCGCCGTCTACGAGGTGGACGCGCGCGGCCTCGACCGGCTCGACCGGGGTGTGCTGGAGGCGCTGCTGAAACTGTTCGGCGGCGGTCCGGTGGGCCTGTCCACGCTTGCCGTCGCGGTGGGGGAGGAGCGGGAGACGGTGGAGGAGGTCGCCGAACCGTTCCTGGTGCGCGAGGGCCTGCTCGCCCGTACCCCCCGCGGGCGGGTCGCCACCCCGGCGGCCTGGGTTCACCTGGGTCTCACCCCGCCGCAGGGACGGCCGGCGGGAAACGGACAACAGGACCTGTTCGGGGCGTGAGACCGGCGCATTGGCCTCAGGAGGAACCCAGGTGCCATGCTGAGCGTTGTTCCCTGCGCACGCACTCGCTTAGACTCCGCCGATGCCGCCCTCGCGGGCGACGCCGACCAGCCCCTCCAACAGGCCCGCTCACCGCGCGGTCGCGCGAAGGAAATTCCGTCTCGTGAATGTCTATACCCTTCTCCCCTTCATCGTGCTCATCGCGCTCATGTTCGTGATGACGCGTTCGGCCAAGAAGAAGCAGCAGCAGGCCGCCAGCATGCGGAACGAGATGCAGCCCGGTTCGGGCGTCCGCACGATCGGGGGGATGTACGCGACGGTCAAGGAGGTCACGGAGGACACCGTCCTCCTCGACGCCGGGCCGGGCGTCGAGCTGATCTTCGCGAAGAACGCGATCGGCGCCGTCCTCTCCGACGAGGAGTACAACCGCATCATCCACGGCATCGAGCACGACCTGAAGTCGGACTCCGAGATCGTCCCGGACGACGCCTCCTCCGCCGCCGACGCCGAGCACAAGGCCGTCGACTTCGGCAAGAAGGACGCCGCCGCCACGCCCCTGGAGCCCACCGGGGCCATCGAGCCCACCGAGGCCGCCAAGACCGCCGAGGACAAGGCCGCCGCCGACCAGGCGGGGACCGTCGAGGCGGCCGGCAAGCCCGAGGTCACGGCGGAGGCCAAGGACGAAACCGTCGTGAACAAGGCCGAGCAGGCCGAGACGCCCAAGAAGACCGACGGCGACACCGACGCGAAGTAGTCATGCCTCCGGAGCGTCCCGGCGCCTTTCGCCGGGCGCGCGGCACGCCCCGGACGCCTCTGTTTCCCGCACGGAATCCCGACACCATGTCATGGCCACCGGCGCCTACGGCGCACCGGGCGGCCCGAGAGGGAGTACGAGAAGGTGGCAGCACCTAAGAAGGGCCGGGGCACGAGTGCCCAGAGCAAGCCAGGGCGCTCGCTGGTCCTCATCCTGATCGCCATCGTGGCGCTCACCGGAGGCATGTTCGCCGCCGGGCACACCACCCCGCGTCTCGGCATCGATCTCGCCGGTGGTACGAGCATCACGCTCAGGGCGAAGGCCGACCAGGGGTCGGCGATCAACAAGGCCAACATGGACACCGCGGTCGACATCATGAACCGCCGTGTCAATGGTCTGGGTGTCTCCGAGACCGAGGTGCAGACCCAGGGCGACGACCACATCATCGTCAACATTCCCAAGGGCACCAACTCCAAGGAGGCCGTGCAGCAGGTCGGCACCACCGCCAAGCTGTACTTCCGCCCGGTCCTGGCCAGCGAGCCCAGCGGCGGGGCCCCGGAGCCGTCGCCGAGCACCTCCTCCGGCGCCAGTGGCTCGCCGAGCCCGGCCGCCAGCCCCTCCGGTGACCAGAAGGCGTCCGCGCCCTCCGGCAGCCCCTCGCCGAACGCCTCGGCCACCTCACAGGGCCGCGCCGTCAGCGAAGCGCTGAAGGCCGACGCCACCCCGTCGCCCACCGGCTCCCCGAGCGCCAAGCCCTCCGGCGCCCCGGCGGCCCCCTCGCCGGCGCCGAGCGCCAACGCGGACGCCGCGAAGCTCCAGGCCCAGTACGCGGCCCTGGACTGCCGCAAGCCCGCGGAGCGCGCCAAGGTCGGCAAGGCCGGCAAGCCCGGTGAGCCCACCGTGGCCTGCGGTGAGATCAACAAGGTCTGGTACAAGTACGTCCTCGGCCCCGCCGCCGTGGACGGCACCGAGGTGAAGTCGGCCCGCGCGATCTTCGACACCCAGGGCGCCTCCGGCTGGCAGGTGCAGATGGACTTCACCTCCTCCGGCGCCAAGAAGTTCGCCGACGTCACCGGCGCGCTGGCCAAGAACCAGCAGCCGCAGAACGAGTTCGGCATCGTCCTCGACGGCGACGTGGTCTCCAGCCCGTTCGTGCAGCAGGCCATCACCGGCGGCCAGGCGGAGATCTCCGGCAGCTTCCAGCAGGAGGAGGCCCAGAGCCTCGCCAACATGCTGTCCTACGGCGCCCTCCCGCTCTCCTTCCAGAAGGAGACCGTCACCACGGTCACCGCCGCGCTCGGCGGGGAACAGCTCAGGGCGGGTCTGCTCGCGGGCGCCATCGGCCTCGTGCTGGTCGTGATCTACCTGGTGGCCTACTACCGCGGCCTGTCGCTGGTGGCCATGGCCTCCCTGCTGGTCTCCGCGATCCTCACCTACGTGATCATGACCCTGCTCGGTCCGGCGATCCACTTCGCGCTGAACCTGCCGGCGGTCTGCGGCGCCATCGTGGCGATCGGCATCACGGCCGACTCCTTCATCGTGTACTTCGAACGCATCCGGGACGAGATCCGTGAGGGCCGTTCGCTGCGCCCCGCCGTCGAGCGGGCCTGGCCGCGCGCCCGGCGCACCATCCTGGTCTCGGACTTCGTGTCCTTCCTCGCCGCCGCGGTGCTGTTCATCGTCACCGTCGGCAAGGTCCAGGGCTTCGCGTTCACGCTCGGCCTGACCACCGTTCTCGACGTCGTGGTGGTCTTCCTCTTCACCAAGCCGCTCATGACCCTGCTGGCCCGCCGCAAGTTCTTCGCGGACGGCCACAAGTGGTCCGGGCTCGACCCGCAGAGCCTGGGTGCCAAGGCCCCGCTGCGCCGCACCCGCCGTCCCTCCGGTCCCTCCGCGGGCCCCGTCGACCCCAAGGGGGCGTGAGCGATGTCGAAACTCGGTAGCCTCGGCGCGCGGCTGCACCGCGGTGAGGTCAGCTACGACTTCATCGGCAAGCGCAAGATCTGGTACGGCGTCTCCATCCTGATCACCATCACGGCCATCCTCGGCCTGGCGGTGCGCGGCCTGAACATGGGCATCGACTTCCAGGGCGGCGCCGTCTTCACCACTCCGACCAGCATGAGCGCCTCGGTCGCCGAGGTCGAGGGCTACGCCCGCGACGCCTCGGGCCACGACGCGGTCGTGCAGAAACTCGGCAACGGCAGCCTGCGCGTCCAGATCGCCGGCCTCGACACCGGCAAGTCCGACGAGATCAAGCAGACCCTCGCCAAGAACCTCAAGATCGACCCCGAGCGCCTCAACGCCGACCTGGTCGGCCCGAGCTGGGGCGAGCAGATCGCCAACAAGGCATGGCAGGGCCTGGCGATCTTCATGGTGCTCGTGGTGATCTACCTGGCGATCGCCTTCGAGTGGCGCATGGCCATCGCGGCCCTCGTCGCGCTGATCCACGACATCACCATCACCGTCGGCATCTACGCCCTCGTCGGCTTCGAGGTCACGCCCGGCACGGTGATCGGTCTGCTCACCATCCTCGGCTACTCGCTCTACGACACGGTCGTCGTCTTCGACAGCCTCAAGGAGCAGACCAAGGGCATCACCAAGCAGACCCGTTTCACCTTCAGCGACATCGCCAACCACTCGATCAACAGCACCCTGGTCCGCTCCATCAACACCACGGTGGTCGCCCTCCTCCCGGTGGCGGGCCTGCTGTTCATCGGCGGCGGTTTCCTCGGAGCGGGCACCCTCAACGACATCTCCCTGTCGCTGTTCGTCGGCCTCGCGGCCGGCGCGTACTCCTCGATCTTCATCGCCACGCCGCTCGTCGCCGACCTCAAGGAGCGCGAGCCGGCGATGAGGGCCCTCAGGAAGCGGGTCCTGGCCAAGCGCGCCCAGGCCGACGCCGGAGAGGCCGAGGGGGAGCCCCGGTCCGCCGCCGGAGAACCGTCCGACGACGCGTCGCCCGCCGTGGTGGGCCCGCGTGATCAGTCCGCCCCCCGCAACCGGGGCCGCGGTCGACCCTCTGGAAAGCGCCGATGACCTCCGTCCAGGAGCTGCTGCTCAGCCGTATCCGCGACGTGGCCGACTACCCGGAGCCGGGCGTGATGTTCAAGGACATCACCCCGCTCCTGGCCGACCCCGCAGCGTTCACGGCCCTCACCGACACGCTGGCCGAGCTGGCCGCCGCCAGCGGGGCGACCAAGATCGTCGGTCTGGAGGCGCGGGGCTTCATCCTGGGCGCGCCGGTGGCCGTCCGCGCGGGCCTCGGCTTCATCCCCGTGCGCAAGGCCGGCAAGCTCCCCGGAGCCACCCTGCGCCAGGCGTACGACCTGGAGTACGGCTCGGCCGAGATCGAGGTGCACGCCGAGGACCTGGCCGCCGGTGACCGCGTCTTCGTCGTCGACGACGTGCTCGCCACCGGCGGCACCGCCGAGGCCGCGGTCAAGCTGATCGAGCGGGCCGGCGCGCGGGTCTGCGGCGTCGCCGTCCTCATGGAGCTGGGCTTCCTCCACGGCCGCGCCCGCCTGGAGCCCGCTCTAGACGGCGCGCCCCTGGAGGCGCTGCTCCAGGTCTGACGCAGCCGACGGC
>NZ_JBHXLV010000275.1:0-7244 GCF_042721685.1 Streptomyces sp. NPDC058459
CCTCCGGGCCCGGCCCCTTCCCGCGCTCGGGCTCAGCTCTCCTTGGCCTGCTCCAGCATCCGGTCCACGACCCGCGCCGAGGCGTGGCCGTCGTCCAGGTCGCAGAACAGGTGGTGGAAGCGGTCGAACCGCTCCTGGTACCGCGCGGACACCTTGTCGATGTCGCGGATCGCGCTCACCAGGTCCTCGGAGTTGTCGATCAGCGGGCCGGGCGAGTCCTGCTCGAAGTCGAAGTAGAACCCGCGCAGCTTGTCGCGGTAGTGCTCCAGGTCGTACGTGAAGAACAGCATCGGCCGCTTGAGGTGGGCGTAGTCGAACATCACGGACGAGTAGTCGGTGATCATGATGTCCGCCGCCAGGTACAGATCGGCGATGTCCGGGTACTCCGAGGCGTCGAAGACGAAGCCGTTGCCCGCGCCGGGCACCGCGTCGACCACGTTGGAATGGCGTCGGATCAGCAGCACGTGGTCGTCGCCGAGGCGGCGGCGCGCGTCCTCCAGGTCGATCCGCAGGTCGAACAGGTACTGGCCGGCGCTGTGCGACTGGTCGTCCCGCCAGGTCGGCGCGTACAGCACGACCTTCTTGTCCTGCGGGATGCCCAGCGACTCCTTGACCTTGTCCGCGATCTTGTCCTTGTCCGGGGAGTACAGGTAGTCGTTGCGGGGGTAACCCGCTTCCTGGATCTCACCGTCGTAGGAGAAGGCGCGCTTGAGGATCGGCGTGGAGAAGCGGTTGGAGGAGACCAGCAGGCTCCAGTTCTTCGCCTCCAGCGCCAGCCGGTTCTGGTACTCGCGGTCGAAGTAGAGGGTCTCGATGTCGTGACCGATCTTCTTCAGCATGGTGCCGTGCCAGGTCTGCACGATGACCTGGCCGGGGCGGCGCTCCACCCACTCGGGCAGGTGTCCGTTGGTGACGATGTAGCGCGAGGTGGCCAGCGCCTCGAACCACTCCCGGCCCCACATGCGGACCTTGTCAGCTGTGGGCGGCAGGACCACCTGGCCGTCGCGCACCGCCCACAGGAACTTCAGGTCGCTCCCCCGGCGCAGCAGTTCCTCGTGCATGGCACGCGGGCTGTCCGAGTACTGCTTGCCGTTGTAGCTGAGGAAGAACACCTGGTCGCGCAGAGGCTGTTCGCGGCCGGGCTCGTACACGTCGCGGCGCAGCTGGAGCATGCGGTACGGCCCGCGCTCCAGGTCGGTCAGCTCCGAGCGGCAGTTGAGCTGCGGGAAGTCACCCCAGCGGCTCTCGAACCAGTAGCGACGGCCGCCCAGTTCGGTGTGGAGCGGGAACTGCGCGGAGGCGAGCCGGTCGATGACGAACTCGGCGTCCGGCGCGCCCTCGCTCGCGCTGCGCAGCAGCAGGTTCCAGCGGCCGGCCTTCAGCGGGACCCCGCCGGAGCCGCCCATCACGGACGGGTCGAAGGCGACGGTGAAGGTGCCGTCGTCCGCCCAGTCCACCGACGCCTTGCGCTCGTCGAAGCGGTTGCCGGCCTTTAGCACCAGCTCGGAGCCGATCAGCTCGCGCGAGGCGTGGCCGCCCAGCGTGATCCGGCCCTCCCGGACGGCGACCGAGGTCAGCACGGCGCGGCGCACCCGGCCGACGATCTTCAGATAGCCGTTGTTGCCGGAGACCAGGGCGACCTCGCGGTTGGCGCCGGCCGCGCCGAAGGCCGGGGGCACATCGGCGGAGAGGTCCGCGAGGCCCTCGCTCATGACGCTGCCGAACTGGCGCTGCGTCCCGTCAGGGGACGTCGCCAGCAGCGCGACACTCCACAGCCGGCGCTCGGGCTGGGCATGGTCCTCGATGTCCTCGCTGGCCAGCAGCACCACGTCGGACAGCGGCACCCGGCCCTGGAAGGTGGTGCGCGTCCCGGCACGGCCGACGTCGATCGGGTACCAGCGGACCTCGCCGCTCCTGGCGTTGGTCAGCCGCAACGACAGCGTCTCGCCGGACGTCAGGTCGGTGCGCAGCTCGCCGTCGATCTCCACCGAGTCCGCGGTGATCCGGCGGTCGGTGATCAGTGCGCGGACCTTCTCCACACGCAGCTTGAGCGCCCCGCGCTCCACGACCGGCAGCATCCGGAAGTCGTCGTCGAGCCACTGGTAGGGCGCGAAGTTGGCCGCCGAGCCGCCGCGGGCCCACACCGCGCTGCGGCGCACCAGGCCGGAGGCGTAGACGTTGATGCCGACGTGCCACAGGCCCTCACGCCAGGCGCCGCCCTTGCGTATCCTGGCCGGGTCCAGCTCCAGCTCCCAGCCGGCCCAGTCGTAGTTGTAGCGCTTCTGGCCGGAGTCGGTGGTGGTCTCCGGGCGGTAGATGTTCTTCGCGGGGAGGAACATGCGCTGGCGCGAACCGGAGCGCTTGAGCTGGACGACCTTCAGGCTGCTCCGCTTCGCCGACATGTCTATCTTGTCGATGTAGGCGTCGCCGGTCAGCAGCAGCTTGCCGTTGCGCCAGGTCGCCGCGCGCAGCGGGGCGCGCAGACCGAGGTCGCCGTCGATGCGCAGCGCGGCTCTGGGCAGCTCGAAGCCGCTCTCCTCCAGTGTGCGGAAGCTGGCGTACTTGCGGAAGGTGCCGGAGACCTCGACGGGGTCCTTGCGGCGCTGGGAGGCCAGCAGGGCGATCAGCTCGGGCATGGCGTGCTTGCGCACCAGCAGCCACTGGACGCGCAGGTCCGTGGGGAGCGCCATGACGATCTTCGGGTCGATGGTGTCGAGGAAGCGGTTGGTCGCCTCCAGGAACGCCTCGTGGAACTCGGCGGTCGCGTCCGGCACGACCCGCAGGAACAGGCGCAGGTCGTCGCGGAGCACACGATCGTCGTACTGGCGCTTGTACTCGGCGTACTCGGTGCCGGGCTGCTGGGCGAGGTAGTCGCTGACCATACTGACCGCGGTGACCCGGTCGCGGATGGCCTGCGGTTCGCGCCGGCGCTGGGTGATCGACGGGGCCGACTCGCCCTCGCGCAGCCGCCAGTAGTAGGTCGGCTCGCCGATGATGTCGATCGCCTCGGCCTTGTAGTGCGCCGGGAGCACCACCGGGATGTCCTCGTGGAGGATGCCCTCGGGGAAGGAGAAGCCCTGGCCTTCCCAGAAGGTCCGGCGGAAGATCTTGTTGCAGGCGATGCGGTCGGCGACCAGCTTCGGGATCTTCGAGATGTGGGTGCGCTTACGGGCCTCGCCGGCCAGCATCTTCAGCAGCGGCACCTGCCAGGAGCGCTGGCCCTTGAGGTGGAAGACGTTGCCGGTGGCGAAGTCCGAGCCGGTCTCGTCCAGGCTGCTCACCATCAGCCGGTAGGCGTCCGGCGGGATGACGTCGTCACTGTCGACGAAGGTCAGGTACTCCGCGTCGGCGGACATGTGCGCGATGCCCGTGTTACGGGCCGCGCCCAGGCCGGCGTTCTCCTTGCGGATGAGGTGGAACCGCTCGTCGCGGGCCGCGTACTCGGCGGCTATCGCGGCCGAGTCGTCGGGCGAACCGTCGTCGACCATCAGGACCTCAAGGTCCGTAAAGGTCTGCGCCGCCAGGGAGTCGAGGCAGGCGGGCAGGTAGCGCTCCACGTTGTAGATGGGAACGATCACACTGAGCCGAGGGGCCATGGTGGGGTTGTCTCTCCTCTTGGGTGGTCAGGCCCGCTCGAGCGGTTCGAGCGCCTGCGGGGGAGTCGGTGCGTGATGACGGTCGGCGAACGGGACGAGGGGCAGCATGTCCTCCTCGCTGAGGAAGACCCGGCGCACCACCCGCTCGGCCGCGCGGCCGTCGTCGAATTCGCAGTAGCGCCTGCGGAACCGGTCGCGGTGGCGGGCTGCCTCCGGCCCGTCGTACTCGCCCGATTCGAGGAGCCTGATCAGCTCCGCCTGCGAGGTGGCCACCGCGCCGGGCGGCTCCTCCATCAGGTTGAAGTAGGTCCCGCGCACCGCCGAGTAGATGTCCCAGTCGGAGGCGTAGACGATGACCGGCCGGTCCAGCAGCACGTAGTCGAACATCGCGGAGGAGTAGTCCGTGATCAGGGCGTCCGCGGCGAGGTACAGATCCTCCACGCGCGGGTGGCCCGAGACGTCGACGATACGGCCGTTGCGGCGCAGCTCCTCCACGTGCGGGGAGTTGCCGTAGAAGTAGTGGCCGCGCACCATCAGCGTGACGTCCGGGCCGAGTTCGTCGGCGAGCCGGACCAGGTCGAGGCTGGGGGTGAAGCCGGCCTGGTACTCGCGATGGGTCGGCATGTAGAGGAACGCCCGCGTGTCGTCGGCCAGTTCGAGACTGGCACGGGCGCGGCGCACGTCGTCGGAGGTGGCGTTGACGAGGATGTCGTTGCGCGGGTAGCCGGTCTCCAGCGAGACGTACGAGCAGGGGTAGACCCGCTCCCACACCGTGGTGGAGAACCGGTTGGAGCTGAGGCTGAAGTCCCAGCGGTCGCACCGCTCCAGGAGCTTGTCGAAGCTCATGTTGGTCGACGCCGGGTACTTGCGCTGGTCCAGGCCCATGGTCTTGAGGGGGGTGCCGTGGTGGGTCTGAAGATGGATCTGGCCCTCGCGCTTGACCACACTGTCCGCGAAGTTCACGTTGTTCACGAGGTACTTGGCGCGGGCCAGCACCGACCAGTACTCGCGTGAGCCGACCCGCACGAACTCGTGTCCGGCCGGCACCCGGTCCACCGCGTCGGCCTGGACTGCCCACACCCGGCGCACCTGCGGTGCCAGCCGGGCGAGTTCGGCGTCGATGGCCGCCGGGTTGCAGGAGACGCTGCGGCTCCAGTAGGCGGAGAACAGTGCCAGGTTCTCGTCCAGCGGCAGCTTGAGCTGGGACTGGTAGAACACGCCCATCACATTGCGCTTGGACTGGTTCAGGGTGGTGCGGGCCCGGCGGCGGACCGCCTGGCGGAGCTTCACCGCGCCCAGCGCGCTCGCCATCGTGAGGTACGAACCCCGCTCCAGCATGGCGTACTTGTGGCCGAGGTTGCCGCCGGGCCGGGCGAAGCCCTCGGGCAGCCGGGCACGGTAGTCGGCGGAGGCACGGCGGAAGAACTCGGCCCGCGCGTTCTGCGGCAGCCGGCCGGGCTTGGTGAGGACGGTCAGGTAGTGGTCGGCCATCTTGCGGAACAAGGGCCGGCGCCACTGGTCGAGTTCGGGGTGCGCGTCGAGGAAGCCGAAGACGCGACCGTACTGGTCGAAGACGTCGAAGTGCTTGCGGCTGACCGTCTTCAGGATGTTGCCGCCCTCGCGGCGCTGGCGGTACATCACGCAGACCCGGTCCAGCAGGGCGATGTGCTCGGCACTGATCATCGAGCAGAACGTCCAGGGGGCGTCCTCGTAGTAGCCGGGCGGGAAGCTCAGGCCCATGCGGAGGACGAAGTCGCGGCGGTACGCCTTGTTCCAGACGATCTGGAGCAGGTCCAGCAACTGCGGACGCTCGGACAGCGGGAAGGACTCCGGGCCGTCGGGGCGGAGCAGGGCGCCGCGCTGATTGGCGAGGATTCTGCCGTCCCAGTAGCTGCGCGCGTAGTCAAAGACGAGTATCTCCGGGTCGCCTGCGGCCTCGAGCCGCCCGGCTATCGCCCGGAGCGCGCCCTCGGTGAGGGTGTCGTCGCTGTCGAGGAACAGGAGGTACTCGCCCGTCGCCTTCTCCATGCCCGCGTTGCGCGCACGGCCGAGGCCCACGTTCTCCGTGAGGTGAATCACGTGAACCCGGGGGTCACGCACCGCGTACTCGTCGAGAATGGCGCCGGAGGCATCCGGGGAACAGTCGTCGACGGCGATGACCTCGAAGTCCGGAAAGTCCTGTTCGAGGATCGAGTCGAGGCACTCCGCGAGGTACGCCTGCACCTTGTGAGCAGGGACGACGAGAGAGAGTTTGGGCATCCTTTACAACCTGTTCCGAGAACCGATCACGTGAGCGTGGGCCGGGACCGGAGTGAACCTTGAGTGAACTCTGTCCGCCGTCTGGCCCAAGCGTGCCGCCGCCACAGAGTACAAGGACGCTCCCGGAGCGCGAATCGCTCCTTTCCGCGGTGCGACGTGGTCCATCTCATATATCCGCCCACGTCCCGTTTTGGATTGCCCGTCGCGGATGTCGGATTCGATTTTCCCCGGGCCATCAAGGAGTCTGCTGCCGGTAGTGAACTTCGAGGAGGCCCTGGAATGAGCTGGCTGGTCACGGGAGGCGCCGGGTACATCGGCTCGCACGTGGTGCGCGCGATGACGGCGGGCGGCGAGAGCGTCGTCGTGTACGACGACCTGTCGACGGGCAGCGCGGACCGGGTCCCCGCCGGGGTGTCGCTGGTGGTGGGCAGCGTGCTGGACCAGGGGCTCCTGGAAAGCACCCTGCGCGAGCACGGCGTGACCGGCGTGGTGCACATCGCTGCCAAGAAGCAGGTGGGGGAGTCGGTCGAGCGCCCGCTCCACTACTACCGCGAGAACGTGGGCGGCCTCCAGACCCTGCTGGCCGCCATGACAGCCACCGGCGTGGAGCGGATCGTCTTCTCCTCCTCCGCCGCCGTCTACGGCATGCCCGACGTCGACCTCGTGACCGAGGACACCCCGTGCGCCCCGATGAGCCCCTACGGGGAGACCAAGCTCGTCGGTGAGTGGCTCATCGCGGCCGCCGCCCGCGCTCACGGCCTGCGCGCCGTCAGCCTGCGCTACTTCAACGTCGCCGGAGCGGCCGCACCGGAACTCTCCGACGAGGGTGTGTTCAACCTCATCCCCATGGTCTTCGAGCGCCTGGAGGTGTCCGACGCCCCGCGCATCTTCGGCGACGACTACGCCACCGAGGACGGCACCTGCGTACGGGACTACATCCACGTCCAGGACATCGCCTCCGCCCACCAGGCCGCCGCCGTCCGGCTGCGCGAGGCCCCCGAGGGCACCTCGCTGGTCCTCAACATCGGCCGGGGCGAGGGCAGTTCGGTCCGCGAGATGGTGGACCGCATCCTCAAGACCACCGGCAACGAGGACGTCATTCCCGAGGTCACCGAGCGCCGCGCCGGCGACCCCGCCCGCGTGGTGGCCGCCGCGAGCCGCATCCACACCGAGCTGAAGTGGACGGCCCGGCACGGCCTGGACGAGATGATCGACTCCGCCTGGCAGGGCTGGCGCCACCGCCACGGCTGATCCCGGTACAACAGCGAGAAGCGCCCGGGCGGGGCGTCGCACCGGCGCGTGACCCGGTTCCAAAAATAAGGCTCACCCCATAAGATCCCCCGCCTACCCCCACACCACCACCCCAAGCCCGGCCCGAGCGCGGGGCCC
>NZ_JBHXLV010000276.1:0-7159 GCF_042721685.1 Streptomyces sp. NPDC058459
CCGCCCCCGCGCGGGGCGGCCCCCCGCGGCCGGTGGTCATCCGGGGAGTCGGACGGCTAGTCGCGCTCCCACACGTAGAAGCGCTCCGCCATCGCGTCCTTCGGGGAGCGCCAGGTCTCGGGGTCGTACGCGCTGACGTACGCCGACAGGCGCTCGCTGATCCCCCGGAACTCCGGGTGGCCGGCCACCTTGGCGATGGCCGGGGCCGGGTCGCTGTCCGACTCGACGAGGTGCATGTACACATCGCCGAACTGGAACAGGCTGCGGCGGCGCACCCCGACGAGGTGCGGCAGCTCACCCCGGTCCGACTCCGTGAAGATCTTGGCGATGTCCTGGGCCGAGCCCGGGGCCATCCGGGCCACGATCAGTCCCTGGTGCATGGCAGGTGTCCTCCTCTCCCGCTCGCGGTTCAGTCGGCCAGGGCCGGGGCGGGGCGGTCCCCGGCGGCCTGCTGGATCCTGTCCCGGATGAGGGCAAGCTGGACCTTGGAGTTGCGGTTGATGTTGTCGGTCATCCAGTCGTCGTCGACCGGCGCCTCGGGCTTCATGGCGAAGTCCTGCGTCCACACCATCCGGGTACCGGCGGGCACCTCCTCGTAGGCCCAGTGGATGTCCATGTGGGCGAAGGGGCCGGTCTCCACGCGGCGGGCGCGGACGGTGCGGTTCTGGCGGTCCGGCTCGCGCTCGGAGACCCAGCTCCACACGGTGCCGTTGTCGTCCGGGTGCATGGTGAGCCGGAACGTCGTCCTGCGGCCCTCACGCTTGAGGACCTCGACGGACGCGTACTCGCTGAACAGCCGGGGCCAGTTCTCCAGGTCGTTGGTCATGTCCCAGACCAGGTCGAGCGGAGCGGCGATGGTGATCTCGTTCCGGGTGTGTCCGGCCATGTCAGGCTCCTGCCATAAGTGCGCTGTTGACGAGGTCGAGGAACGCCTGCGGCGACTTGCAGCGCTCGGCGTCCGGGGGCATCGGGGTGCCGTGCCGGTTCTCCAGCTCGCCGACGATGCCCAGCAGGCCGAGCGAGTCGAGCCCCAGCGTCTCGAACGGGGTCTCGGGCCGCTCCCGCAGCAGGGCGGGGGCGACGGTGATGCCCGCCGCCTTCTTCATGAGGGCGGCCAGTTCTTCTTCGGTGATCTGCGCGTTCATGCCGTTGTCTCCTTTGCTGTTCGCCTACTGGGCGCCGTGCCGGAGCACCAGCGCCGAGTTCGACCCCATGAGGCCCCGGCTGAGGACCAGCGCCGTGCGCGGCTCGGCCACGCGGGCGCTCCCGGTCACGAGGTCCAGGTCGTGGCAGACGTCCACCACGTTGGGTGTCGGCGGGATCAGGCCGTGCTCCATCGCCAGCACCGCCGCCGACACGTCCAGCACCGGTGCCGCGCAGTAGCCGCGGCCGATACCGGTCTTCGGCGCCGTCACCGGCACCCGGCGCCCGTGCGCACCGAGCGCGTCCACCAGCGCCAGCGCCTCGGCACGGTCCGCCTCCGGCACCCCGAGGGCGTCGGCGAAGACCATGTCGACCTCCTCCGGCGCGCAACCGGCCTCCGCCAGCGCGGTCCGGACGGCCTGCGCCAGCCCCTCGCGGGACTCGGCCCAGCGGGAGGCCCCGGTGAAGGTCGCCGCGTGTCCCGCGACGTACGCCCGGACCTCGGCCCCGCGTTCCCGCGCGGACCGTTCCGCCTCGATCACGAGCATCGCGCCGCCCTCGGCCGGTACGAACCCGCACGCCGCCTCGGTGAAGGGGCGGTAGGCGCGCGCCGGGTCGCTCTGACCGCTCAGCTCCCCGTACCCGAGCTGGCAGACCACCGAGTACGGCGCGAGCGGCGCCTCGGTGGAGCCGGCCACCATCACATCGGTGCCCCGGCGTACCGCGCGGGCGGCGTGCGCGAGGGCGTCAAGACCGCCCGCCTCGTCGGAGGCGACCACCGAGCAGGGCCCCTTGAGGCCGCGCCGGATGGAGATCTGGCCGGTGCTGGCCGCGTAGAACCAGGCGATGGACTGGTACGGACCGACGAACCGGCTGCCCTTGCCCCACAGTTGCTGGAGCTCGCGCTGGCCGAACTCGCCGCCGCCGGAGCCGGAGGCGGTGACCACCCCGATGGAGAAGGGGTCCACCGCGGTGTCGGCCCGTCCCAGCCGGGCGTCCTCAAGCGCCAGGTCGGCCGCCGCCATCGCGAAGTGCGTGAAGCGGTCGGTCTGCACCAGGAACCGCTCCTCGACCACCGCCGGGTCGAACTCGCGGACCTCGCCCGCCACCTTCAGCGGCAGATCCTCGCAGCCCTCCCGGGTCACCCGGTCCAGGACGCTGACGCCCTCCTGGGTGGACTTCCAGAAGGTCTCGGTGCTGATGCCGTTCGGGGCGACCACCCCGATACCGGTGACGGCCGCGCGCCGTTCCTCGGTCGCTCTCATCGTGTCCTCACTCCCTCGGCCGGGTCAGGATCACCGCGGACTGGAAACCGCCGAACCCGCTGCCCACGGAGAGCACGCCGTTCAGCTTCCGCTCCCGGGCCTCGCGCGGGACGTAGTCCAGGTCGCACTCGGGGTCGGGGGTCGTGTAGTTCGCGGTCGGCGGGACGGCCTGCTTGGCGAGCGCCAGCACACACGCCACCACCTCGATCGCCCCGATCGCCCCGAGGGAGTGCCCCACCATCGACTTGATGGAACTCATCGGGGTGTCGTAGGCGTGCTGCCCGAGCGCCCGCTTCACCGCGGCCGTCTCGTGGCGGTCGTTCTGCCGGGTGCCGGAGCCGTGCGCGTTGACGTAGTCGATCGCGGTCGGGTCGACCCGGGCCTGGTCCATGGCGGTCTCGATCGCGTGGGCCATCTCCAGGCCCTCGGGGGTGAGACCGGTCATGTGGTAGGCGTTGCCGAACGTGGCGTACCCGCTCAGCTCGCAGTACACGTGCGCGCCGCGGGCGCGGGCGTGCTCCAGCTCCTCCAGCACCAGCACCGCGCCGCCCTCGCCCATGACGAACCCGTCACGGTCGTTGTCGAAGGGGCGGGAGGCGTGCGCCGGGTCGTCGTTGTTCGGGGACGTCGCCTTGATCGCGTCGAAGCATGCCATCGTGATCGGGGATATCGGGGAGTCGGAGGCACCGGCCAGGCAGATGTCCGCCCGGCCCTCCTGCACGGTGTGGAAGGCGTACCCGACGGCGTCCAGGCCCGAGGTGCAGCCCGTGGACACCGTCTGCACCGGGCCCCGCGCGCCGAACCGCTCGGCCACCGAGGAGGCGACCGTGCTGGGCGAGAACGCCCGGTGCAGTTCGGGCCGGGCCCGGGTGTGGTCCACATCCCAGCGTCGGCCGCCATGGCTGACCAGCACGTAGTCGTTCTCCAGCCGGGTGGTGCCGCCGACCGCGGTGCCGACGGACACCGCGATCCGCCACGGGTCCTCGGCCGCGAGGTCGAGTCCCGAGTCGTGCACCGCCTCGTCGCCGGCCACCAGCGCGAACTGGATGTAGCGGTCCGACCGCTCGACCTGGCCGGCGTCGAGACCGTAGGCCGCCGGGTCGAAGTCGCACTCGGCGGCGATCCGTGAACGCAGCCCCGAAGGATCGAAGAAGGTGATGCCGCGCGTCGCGGTCCGGCCGTTGGACAGCAGGTCCCAGAACGCGGGCGTACCGATCCCGCCCGGAGCCACGATGCCTATGCCCGTGACCGCGACCCGGCGGGTCATGAGCGCACCTTGTCCCGGCCGGGGGCACCGGCACCACCGGCCTCCGTCACCACCGCGGCGGCCCCGATGACGTCGGTCTCCTCGGTGTCGACGTGACCGAGCTGCGGGCGCGGGGCCAGCGGACCCAGGTGGAAGACGAGGCGCGCCTCGTCGTCACCCACGTTGCGGAACCGGTGCCGCATGTGGGCGGGGATCATCAGCCCCTGCTCGGCCCTCAGGGGGTGCGCCTCGCCGTCGAGGTCCACCTCCAGCCGGCCGCAGATCACGTACACGAACTCCTCGGAGTACGGGTGGTAGTGCTCGCCGATGCGGTCGCCGGGCGCCACGATGGCCACGCCCATGAAACCGCTGGTGGAGCCGACCGTCGCCGGGGTCAGCATGGCGCGCAGGTCGCCGCCGCGCCGGGTGTTGTGCTCGGTGTCCTCAAGGTCGATGATCTTGGGGCGGTGTGGGATCACAGCTTCCTCCGTGGGGTGTGCCGCGTCGGCGGTCGCGGGGTGGGGGGCGGCCACCGGATCAGGCGTCCGAGGCGCGGCGGTCGGTGACGAGGTCCATCCGGGCGGCGTCGCCGTCGAGCAGCCCGCGCACCTCGGCGGCCGCGCGCGCGTCCTCCGGCAGGGCCTCGACATGCTTGCCGCGCACGTCCACCAGGCGCACCACCACGTCGTCGCGCTGGAAGACCGTGCTGCGCAGCACGGTGCTCGCCGGGTCGTCGGCGGCCACCTGGTCGTGCTGGGAGATCAGCTCGGCAAGACGCATGCCCTGGCCGGAGCGGGCCGGGTAGAACAGCGCCAGGCGGTTGCCCTCGGCCTGGTCGTCGGCGACCACGTGGTGCACCGCGGGGAGCGCCGCGCGGGTGAAGAACATCCGGGCCGACTCCTGGTCGTCCAGGTCCCGGTCCTGCTCCAGATAGGGGTTGATGGCCTCCTCGACCGCCCGCACCTCGGGCTGCCGGGCCACGTGCCGCAGCGCCGCGAGCAGGTCGCCGCGCACCTCGATGGCCCGCACCACCCGGTTGCCCTGCATGAACAGCGAGGTCCGCAGGAGCTGCGTGGTGTCGTCGACGCGGGCCTTCGGCGAGGCGTAGTCCGCGAGGATCGCCGCGACCTTCTCCTCCGTGCCGGGCTTCACGGTGAAGGTGAGCGCGTGCCGGATGACCCCGTCACCGATGCGCGGGTGCGCCTGGAGCCGGCGGCCGGGGGCCGGCTCGGCGGGGACGGCGGAGCCGCCCGTCTCACGGACGATGTGGAAGCGCAGCGAACGGGTGTCGCGCACGCAGGAGTGCAGCGGCTCCACCATGTGCACGTGCTCCTCGCTGTTCACCCAGGTGAGGAACGGCGGGGCGCTCTCCCACTCGCTGGTGATCAGCCACTGCGAGGGGTTCTCGATGGACTGGCAGAGCTGGTCGCTGACGTGACCGGGCACCTGAGTGACCTGGGAGCAGAGCTGCTCGTACGCCTCCAGGAACTGCTGCTGAGCGCCGTCGTACACGTCGACCAGAAGGACGACCCGCAGCGGGGAGCCGTCGAACACGGACTGGGAGACACGCTTGGACATCTCGCGTGCCGGTGTTTCTGAGGGACGTTCAGACGTGGTGGTCATCCTGCACACATCTCCTTCGCGGGGCGGCACCGGTGCCGGCCTCGATCGGGTCCGGCAGCGTTCCTTGATCCTGTGCCGGTCCCCACCGGCCCGCGACTCCTGTGAACCACGCGGGTGATTGGGCACGCGGAGGGGCCGCCACCGGGAAGTGAAGAGTCACCGGCGCCCCACGCGCCCATCCCCTGCCACTGGAGGCTTCGATGCATCAGAAAGCCGACCACCGGGTCCCCGTCCTCATCGTGGGCGGCTCACTGGTGGGCCTGTCCATGTCCGTGTTCCTGGGCCGTCTCGGTGTGCGGCACATGCTCGTCGAGCGGCACTCCGGGACCTCGATCCACCCCCGCGGACGCGGCAACAACGTCCGTACGATGGAACTGTTCCGGGTCGCCGGGGTGGAACCGGACATCAAGGCGGCCGCCTCGCTCCTCGCCGACAACCACGGCATCCTCCAGACGCCCACCCTTGTGGGTGACGCCGGGGAGTGGCTGTTCAAGAACATCGACCCCGGCGGCGGCCTGGCGAGGTTCAGCCCCACCGCCTGGTGCCTGTGCA
This sequence comes from Streptomyces sp. NPDC058459, assembly GCF_042721685.1. Lineage (NCBI taxonomy): Bacteria > Bacillati > Actinomycetota > Actinomycetes > Kitasatosporales > Streptomycetaceae > Streptomyces > Streptomyces sp. NPDC058459. The sequence goes on from NZ_JBHXLV010000276.1 coordinate 5,830, forward strand.
GCCAGAACGACCTCGAACCGGTCCTGCTGGACAGCGCGCGCGAACTCGGCGGCGACCTCAGGTACTTCCACCAGCTGGAGTCCTTCGAGCAGTCCTTCGAGCAGGGTGCGGACGGAGTGACGGCCACCGTCCTCGACCGGAACACCGGGGAGCGGTTCACCGTCCGCGCCGACTACCTCGTCGCCGCCGACGGCCCGCGCAGCCCCGTACGGCGCGCCCTGGGCATCGGGCAGAGCGGGCCCGGTGACCTGTTCGCCAACGTCAGCGTCACCTTCCGGTCCAGTGCGCTGGCCGACGTGGTCGGGGACCGCCGCTTCATCTGCTGCTACCTCACCCACCCGGACGCGGACGGCGCGCTGCTGCCCGTGGACAACAAGGAGAACTGGGTCTTCCACGCGCCCTGGCACCCCGAGCGCGGCGAGACGCTTGAGGACTTCACCGAGGAGCGGCTGCGCGACCACATCCGGCGGGCGGTCGGCGCGGACGAGCTCGATGTGAAGATCACCGGTACGGCCTCCTGGCGCGCCGCCGAACGCGTCGCCGACCTCTACTCCGCCGGCCGGGTCTTCCTCGCCGGCGACTCCGCGCACGAGATGTCCCCGACCGGCGCGTTCGGCTCCAACACCGGCATCCAGGACGCCCACAACCTCGCCTGGAAGCTGTCCGCCGTCCTGTCCGGCTGGGCCGCCCCCGGCCTGCTGGAGTCCTACGGCGCCGAGCGCCGCCCGGTCGCGACCGCCACCAGCGCCCGCGCCTCCGCCCGCTCCGTGGAGCACAGCCACCCCGGCTTCGCCCCGGCCCCCGGGGTCGGCGGCGCCAAGCGCGGCGGCATCCTCAACGTGGTCCTCGGCTACCGCTACCCCGGCGGCGCCGTCCTCGGCGCCGACCCGCACGCCGAGGTCGTCCCGGACGCCCTGGCGCTCGACGGCCGCCCCGGCAGCCGCGCCCCGCACCTGTGGGTCCGCCGCGGCGGACTGCGCCTGTCCACGCTCGACCTGTACGAGCGTTCGATGGTCCTGCTCACCGACGCGCCGGACGACGCGGGCTGGTACGCGGCGGCCCGCCGGGTCGCGGCGGAGGACGGCGTCGCCCTGGACGCCTACCGCGTGGGCCCGGGTCCGGACGCCGACCTCACCTACGACACCGAGGGCGCCGACTGGGCCACGGCCCACGGCACCACGGCGGACGGCGCGGTCCTGATCCGCCCGGACGGCTTCGTGGCCTGGCACGCCACGAGCGCGGCGGCGGACCCGGACACGATGCTCCGGGAGGCCCTGACGGCACTGCTGTCCCGGGCCTGACCGACCGGAGCCCCGAAGGCCGCCCGCAC
>NZ_JBHXLV010000277.1:0-7062 GCF_042721685.1 Streptomyces sp. NPDC058459
GAGTCTCCCCGACGGCTGGAGCGGCCTGGCCGCGTCACGGCGCCGGGGTCGCCCAGGGCGAGGCAGGACTCGTGGCTACCTCTTCCACACGTAGTCCTCGGCGGCGTTGACGATGAGATCCTTCACCGCCTGCGGGTGCGAGATCAGGGAGACGTGCGAGGAGTCGATCTCGACCGTCTTGCGGGCCTTCGCGCGCTTCGCCTCGTACCGCTCCAGCCCGGGGTCGATGGACCTGTCCTGCTTGCCCACCAGCACGTAGACGGGCTTGTCGTGCCACGCGGCGGCCGTGAGCTTGTCCGCGAAGGCGGAGAGCGCCAGGGGCCGTTGGGTGGCACCCAGCAGATCGGTCTGCGCGACGGGCAGATCCTGGGCGAAGACCTGGCGGAGTTTGTCGGTCCGGACGTAGACGTCCGTGCCGCCGGTTCCGTCGCCGTTGCGGAAGGGCACCGGGTTGAGGGCCTTCGTGAGTGGCGGAGGCGGGAACTTCGCCGAGAGACCGGTGAAGGACTCACCGACGTCAGGCATGATCGCGTTGATGTACACCAGTGCCTTGACGTTGCTGTTCCCCGCTGCCGCCTGGGAGATGACCTCGCCACCGTAGGAGTGACCGGCCAGGATGATGGGCCCCTTGATGCTCTTCAGGAGGCTTGCGATGTACGTCGAGTCCTGCGGTATGCCGCGTAGCGGGTTGGCCGCGGCGATCACCTTGTAGCCGTTCCTCTGGAGCGGGCCCACCACCCCGTTCCAGCTGGAGGCGTCGGCGAAAGCGCCGTGCACGAGCACGATCGTCGGCTTTTCCCCGCTGGGCCCGCTGGGCGGTCCGCCCGCGTACGCCCCCATCGCCGCGACGACAGAGGCCGTGCCCGACAGGACGAGTGCGCCCGCACCCCAGCGGACCACCTTGGTACGGCGCCGTGACTTGCCAGATGTTCGCATGACGCTCCTTCGACGGCAGGCCGCCTCGTGACAGCCCGAGGGCTTCAGACTGGTGCAGCCCCTCCGCCTCTGCATGCAGGCACTGCCATCCGGGTGACGTGGGCGACGACCCGTCCGGTCGGCAGTCCTGCGGCCCGTCAGCTGATCAGGGTGACGTGGAGCCGCACTTCGGCCGCGCACACCGGCAGCCTCGCCGTACGGGGGCGGCGACGACGTGGCGCGTGGGGAGCGGCGGCGTTCACGGCGGCGCTGATCCCTCGCCCCTGAGCACCCGGCCGGCTGCCGTGGCGTCACATGCTCCCGCAGGCTCTGGCCTTGAACTCCGCCGTGGGAACGGTGATCGCGGATTCGTGGCCGTTGTCCGACATGCGGCGGCGCCGGTGAAGCGCCGGCATGCCGGACGCGAGATGATCGACCACATGTTGACCCCCCACCTCGGAGGGTAGGGGCGACGGGCGTCCGGCCGCGGTGTCGGCGTCCGCCCGTTGCGGGCTCGTTGTCGCCCCGTAGCGGCTCGGCCGGGTCAGCCCGGTCCCGGGCATCGAGGCCCCTGGGCCGTGCGTCAGCCGGTGGCTCGGCTGCGGCGGGCGTAGGCGCGGGCGGCGCGGGCGCGGTCGCCGCAGCGGGTGGAGCACCAGTGACGCCGGCCGTGGGTGAGCATGAGGAACCGGTCGCAGGGGGCGGAGCCGCAGGCGGCGAGGATGCCGGCGTCGGGGCCGGTGAGCAGGTCGGCGGTGTCGGCGGCCAGGGTCGCCAGTGCGTGGTTGACGGCGCGGTCGGTGGGGTGTGCCTGGACGCGGCGCAGCCCTGTGGCGCCGTCGGTGGCGAGCAGGGGTGCGGTGGGTGCGGCCGTGAGAGCCTCGTTGATCGCGCGCAGGGAGTCCTCGGGCGGGGCCGCGCCGTCGACGCGGGCGGCGAACAGCGCCCGTATGTGTCCGCGCAGCGTGCGCGTCCGCTGCGCGCACAGCTCGTACAGCCGCACGTCCGGGGCGATCAGGTCATGGGCGGCGAGCCAGTACATCGCCGAGCCAGGGGTGGCGAGCAGGTCGTAGCTCTGTCCGGCGGGCAGGGTCGCGGCGGTGTCGGCGAAGTTCAGGGAGCGGTACCGGTCGGCACCGGGAGCCGGGGGCAGGGCGGTCCGCACGGTGTCGGTGGCCCGGGTGTCTTCCATGAGTCTCATGGTAGCGATTGCGTTTTTCCATGATGCCCGCCTAGTCTGGTGTCACGTCAAACACAGATTTTTACCGTGAGAAGAGGGGGAGCTGTGATGTCCCAGCTCAACGCCGATCAGTTCCCGGTCCGCACGTTCGGCGGGCCGACCACCTTGTTCGAGTACGGCGGTCTGCGGTTCCTGACCGACCCGACGTTCGACGGCCCCGGCGACTACGACAGTCCCGGCCGCCCGGTCCTGACCAAGACCGCGCCCTCGACCGGCACCCCCGCCGACCTCGGCCCCGTCGACGTGGTCCTGCTCTCGCACGACGAGCACCCCGACAATCTCGACACCTCCGGTCGCGCCCTGCTCGCCGACGTCCCCCTCACCCTGACCACCCCGGGCGGCGGCGAGCGCCTCGGGGAGAAGGCCAAGGGGCTGGGCCGCTGGGAGGCGGTCGAGCTGGATCGTCCGGGCGGCGGGACCCTCACCGTCACCGGTGTTCCCGCCATCCATGGCCCCGGCCCGCGCGAGGAGGTCGAGCCCTTCGCCGGCGAGGTCGTCGGCTTCGTCCTGACCGGAGAAGGACTGCCCACGGTCTACGTCAGCGGAGACAACGCCTCCCTCGACGCGGTCGAGGAGATCGCCGAGCGCTTCGGCCCGGTGGACACCGCCGTCCTGTTCGCCGGGGCACCCCGGCTTCCCGCCCTGTTCGACGGCAACGTGCTGGTCCTGGACAGTGCGCAGGCCGCCGAAGCCGCCCGGATTCTCGACGCCCGCCGGGTCGTCCCCGCCCACCACGACAGCTGGGCCCATTTCACCGAGGGCCGCGAGGATCTGACGGCCGCCTTCACCGCCGCCGGCCTGGCCGACCGCCTGGACCAGGACTGGACGCGGCGCTCCTGACCCGGACCGCTGAACGGAGCAGCGGCGCGGAGCCGCCGAACGGAGCCGTCGTGACACGGACCAGTCGTCGATCGGTCCGGCGCGCTCACGGAACACTCGCGCTTCACGGCCGCGCCGGCGGGGGAGCATGCGCCGATGGTGCGCTGACGGGGTCGGGCGGTCAGGGATTCTGGGCTCGCCGCATCCGCTCGCGCGTGTAGGCGTTCCAGTCGTCCGGCGGGTACGTCGCCTGCGGCGCCGCGAGGGCGACGTCGATCGCGATGGCGAGTTCCGCGTCGAAGAAGCCGAGGTCACGGACCAGTTCCAGTGCCCGCACCACGGCTTCGCCGAGCGGGCGTGCCATACGGTCCGCACCGGACGGGAAGGCCACCGGTGACATGTGCGCCAGCCTGAGCGCGCGCTCCGCCCGGTGGTCGAGGCGGAGGACGGATTAACCGGCGGCCAGGGCGATGCGCTCCCGCGCCGTCGCCACCGCGCTCGCCAGATCCCTCACTCCGTGCAGCGTCTGCGACGGGCTTCCGGCAGCGATGTCCGCGGACGCCCGCGTCCCGGACCGCTTCTCCAGACGTTGACGCTCCCCCTCCAGCAGGGCATGCGCCTCCTCCAGCACACCACCGACACGCGCTACCCGGCGACCCAGGTGCCGGTCATGCCGAGGACCCTCGAACCGTCCGGGTCGGCGAGCTTCGAGGAGACGAAGGCACGGGCACCGTCGGACGTCTGCACCCGTAGCGCCGGCTGTTCGGCGGTGAGCGCCTCGACCACGACCGCGGCGGCGTCCTGCGCCGACTGGGCGGTGGCGAACGCGCCGGCGGTGCGCGTCAGGTAGGCGTCCAGCGCGGGGGCGTAGGGGCCCATCCGCTCCGCGAGGGCGGCGCGGTCGTCGGGGATGCCGACGTTGGCGACGAATTCGCTGGCCACCGCTCCGGGCTCGATGAGCGTGACGCTCACCCCGACGGTGGCGGCGACGGGTGCGAGCGACTCGAGGTAGCCCTCGACGGCGAACTTGGCGGCGCAGTAAGCCTCGTTGAAGGGCTGGCCGACCACACCTCCGACGCTGGAGACGGTGAGAATCCGTCCCCCGCTCGCGCGCAGGTGCGGAAGGGCGGCGGAGGTCGTGTTCAGGACGCCGAAGAAGTTGACCTCCATGACGCGGCGGACTGCCTCCACCCCGTCCGTCTCCAGCGTACCTACGTGCCCGGAGCCCGCGTTGTTGATCAGCGCGTGGAGTGCGCCGTGCTCTGCCACGACCGCGTCCAGGCATTCCCGCACGGATGCGGGCTCCGTGACGTCCAGCTTCCGCACCTGGACGCGCTCGGTCACCCCCGCCTCGGCGGCGGCGTCCTCAAGGGCACCGGCCTTGGTGGTGTCCCGCATGGTGGCGATCACATGCCAGCCGGCGCGTGCGGCCCCGAGAGCCGTCCGCAGGCCGATACCACTGGAGGTGCCGGTGATCAGAACAGTCCTGCCGGTCATGTCGAGAACTCGCATTCGTCGGAGCGGCCACGAACGGGGCCCGCCCCGGGGAACCCGTGTTCCCGGGCTGTCGTGGACCCGCGCTTCAGATCATGGCCCCTGGAGTGCGCTCCAAGGCAAATGCGACACTTGACGGGCACCCGTCACGTTCAGCGGCGCGGCCCAGGGACGCGTGCGGCGCCCCGGCAATGACCAGGGCGCCGCCGGAGTCGGCGGAGGAAGTGCGGGTGTCAGCCCAAGTACGCCTCCAGCGCGGACAACTGTGCCGCCGGCCAGCCCGTGTTGGCGGTGACGGTCAGGCGCAGGTAGCGCGTCGGAGTGCCGGACAGGGTGATGGTCGCGGTGTTGCCGCTCGACGGGTCGAACGTGTATCCCGCCGACGGCTTGAGCGTGCTGAACGTGGAGTTGTCCGTGCTGCCGAGGACGCTCAGCATCTGGGTGCGGGTGGCCCAGGCCGCTGCCGGGGGCAGCTTGAGCACGACCCGCTTGACCGCCTTCGCGGCGCCCAGGTCGACGGTGACGGACTGCGGGAAGGCGTTGTTGGCGCTCTCCCAGTAGCTGTCGGCGTCGCCGTCGACGGCCTTGGTGGCGGGGTAGACGTCGGTGTGGCTCGTCTCGGTGACCGGGCGGTTCCTGGCGACGTCAACGGTCGGGTCGGTCGGCGGGTCCGTCGGGGGATTGGTGGGCGGGTCGGTCGGTGTGGTACCGCCGCCGGGTACTCCCCCGTTGGTCCACTTCGGGTCCGGCCAGGTACCGGTGCAGGCCGGCGGGTCCGCGTACCAGCCGCTGTTGCCGGTGCCCCGGGTGATGACGAAGCCCGGACCCACGCAGTTGTGGATGGGGTTGGACTGGCCCAGGTGGGTGGCCGTGACATTGGTGAACGAGGCCGTGCCGGGCGACTGGATCTGGAGGGCGTAGGTGCCGGCCCCGTCGATCCGGACGTTCTCGAAGTGCAGCCCCCTCGTCGCGCCCTCGATGTTCATGATGGCGGCGTAGGAGCTGTCGAGGATCTCGGTGTCGGTGATGTTGACCGTGGCGTCCAGGGCTTCGTTGAGGCCGCTGAACCAGACCGCGCCGACGCCGAACTGCCAGTTGTAGTCGCTGTTCCCGGCCCGGATCAGGGTGTTGCGGGCGGCTGTGGTGGTGCCGGAGACGGCTGTGCCCTGGCCGGAGTTGACGCCGGGGTACCGGTTGGCGACGTGCAGGCCACCGCCGTTGGTGATGGTGTCCGCCATCACGTTGTCGGAGATGGTGATGTCCTTGCCGCCGTAGGTGACGATGTTGTTGGCGAGGATCGGCAGGATCACCGTGTTGAAGGTGAACTTGTTCTTGACGTTCGGAACGGCTTCCGCCCACATGGCGAGGCCGTCGTCACCCGTGTCGCGGACGAAGGTGTTGGTGACCGTGGAGTTGGTGACGCCCATGTGGAAGTTCACGCCGTCCGCGGTCTGGTCCAGGATGCGGCTGTTCTTGATGGTGAGGTTGTCCATCGGGCCGTCCATCCAGGCCCCGCACTTGGTGTGCTGCATCCACACGTTGTCGACGGTGGAGTTGGACAGCGCGCCGCCGATGGCGTTGACCTGGTCGTCGTCGACGCGTTCGCGGATGTCCCCGAGGATGGCGAAGTCCTTGAGCGTGACGTTCCTGCTGCCGCCCTGGTTCGCGTACCTGCCGTACACGCCCACGGCCTTCGCCCGGTTCACCGGGTCGCGGCCGGTGAGGACGCTGTACCAGGGGCCCGCGCCGGCCAGGGTCACCTGGTCGACGACTATGTGGTCGCGCACCTGGAAGGTGCCCTGCGGTATGTAGACGGTCCTGCCCTGCTCCTTGCCCGCGTCGACCGCCGCCTGGATCTTGGCGGTGGAGTCGGCCGCGCCGGTCGGGTCGGCGCCGAAGTCGCTCACGACGTCCAGGGCGCCGGACGGCTTGCCGAGGGGCGCGCCCACCTGCTCGAAGTCGGCGAGGTCGATGGTGAACGTCGGTGAGGCGCTGGTGGACGACACCTGCAGGCGCACCTTGGTGCCGATCGGCAGGGTCGAGCCGAGCAGGGTGCGGGTCTCGTCGTAGAAGTGGTGGGGGTTGGTGTCGCCGGGGTTGTTGTTGAACGGATAACCCCCGTAGTACCAGCCGTACTTGGAGGTCACCGGGACGGACTTGAGCTGCGTTCCGTTGATCTTCACGTCGAGGCTCGCGTCGCGGCCGGTGCCGGCCGGGTTGTCCGGCAGCGAGTACCGGAAGGACATAGCGTTCGCGGGCGCGGTCAGGGTGAACTCGACGTACTCGCCCGCCGCGTCCAGTGTCACCGCCTGCCGTCCGGACGCCTCGGAGGGGAGGTGGCCGTAGAGGCGGTCCGGTCCGATGAGCGTGCCGTTGGTGGCGGCGTACTCGGCCTCCTGCTCCTTGAACGGGACGGTCGCGCCGCGGCCGGAGATGCCGACCGGGGAAGGCGCGGGCACTCCCGCCGCCAGGGCGTCGGGTGCGAGTGCCACGGCGACGACGGTGCCGGCCGCGGCCAGCGCCAGGGACACGGTCGCGGCCAGCGACCGGCGCAGGGATCTGCCATTGCGGGGTGGGGTCATGGGTGTGCGTCC
>NZ_JBHXLV010000278.1:0-6718 GCF_042721685.1 Streptomyces sp. NPDC058459
GCGGCCCCCGGGCCCCCGGGTTTGTCGGGGGGCGGCCCGGGGCCGCGTCCGCGTACCCGGAACGCGGCCGGGCGACGGTCGGCGTCACCAGGCGGTGGGGCGGGCCTTGTCCTCGGAGGGCAGCAGTATCCACATGGCTATGTAGAGCACGAACTGCGGGCCGGGCAGCAGGCAGGACACCAGGAAGATCACCCGCATGGTGCCCGCCGAGGTGCCGAAGCGCCGTGCCAGCGCGGCGCACACGCCGCCGATCATGCGGCCGTTGGTGGGGCGGGCAAGGGCGGTCATGGCGGGCTCCTCCGTCGTCGTCGGCCCACGCACGGGCCGCCTGCCGGGGCGGGCCGAGTGCCGCGCCCCGTCTGTCGTCGTATGCCCCAAGGTACGGAGACGAAGCGGGAGAAGCATCACCCTAAGGGGCGATACCGACCCTGGGAATCGTCGGGGTCCGCCCCTGAGAAAGCTCGCCGCGCCCGCTCACCGCACCCCCGGCCGGACCCGGCCCACCGGACGCGCCCCCGGCCCCGGCAGCCCGCCCGCCGCCGTGCGCCTCCCCGGCCGTGTACCCCTCGCAACTCCCGGCCAGGCCACCGGAGATGCCCTGATGCACGCCCCTGGGAACGCCCCCGGACCCGCCACGCCCGAGCCCGCCCTGCCCGAACCCGCCCTGCCCCTCGACCCCGCCCTGCCCCTCGACCCCGCCATGGCCGCGCCCACCACGCCCGTACCTCTCCCGCCCCCCGCCCGCACCCCGCACCCTGTGCCGCAGCCACGTCCGCCCCGCCGGGACGAGCGCGAGGTGCGCCAGGAGGACGCCCACGGTGTTCAGCAGCAGCGTGTCCACGTCCACCACGCGCCCCGGCACCCCGGTCTGCAACAGGGCGATACCGAGGGAGGTCAGGGCGCCGGCGGCGACCGTGCGCAGCAGGGAGGCGAGCGGGGAGACGGTGAGCCGGCCGCCCGTCATCGGCAGCAGAAGACCCAGCGGGGCCAGCAGGGCCAGCCCTTCGCCGATGCGCAGGCCCGCCCCGGGCCAGCCCAGGGCCAGATCGGCACGCAGCCCGGCCAGCGGACGCAGATTCGCGGGCCGTACCCACGGCACGTCCAGGGGCCGCAGCGTCAGCCAGGCGACGAGCGCGAGATGCGCGACGAGGAGGATCGCCCCGGTCACTCGGATGCGGTTCGCGGCGCTGCCGCCGATGGAGCCTTGACGCTGCACGTCCCCCAAGACGTGTCGCCGCGCTCGATCGGTTCCGCTCAGCCGCTCCCCACACCGGTGAGGCGTGCACCACACCCGCACCCGGCCGGACCGGCACGGCCATTACTCACGTCATGACCTCATCCCATGACCTCATCCCATGACTCATGCCATCACCCCGTGCCATGACTCGGGCCACGACCCCGCATCAGCGCAACGCGACCGAACCGGACGGGGGTTGGAGGCGTCCGGGACGGTCGCGGACGTCCTCCGTGCACTCGTAGCGGCGCGGCGACGCCGGGGCCGGTCCGGCGAGGATCACCGAGCCGTCGCCCTCCGCCGCGGCGGAGTCGGAGAAGGTGCACACCACCTGGGCGAGCGCGGGGGAGCCCAACTGGTCGGGGGCGGTGCTCAGTCGCAGCGCCTCCTCGGGGTCCTCGCGCCCCGGCCCGGTGACGGTGATGCCGCCGCGCACCCGGGTCTGGTAGCCCGCCGCCCGTTCCCCGGCGGACGGCGCCGAGGCGAGCTGGTCCAGCAGGCCCTGCGCGACCATGACCCGGCGCCGCGCGTCCGGCGTGCCCTCCGGTACCCGCACCGAGCGGTCCACGGTCACCAGGGACGCCCCGCACAGCAGGAAGACCTGCACCGGCACCCCTTCCGGCGACTGCGTGGCCCGCCCGGACCCGGCCGGTGAACAGGGCACCCGTGACGGCGCCCCGCCGAAGTCGGTAGGGACCTCCGTGGGCCGGATGCCGCACCCGGTGAGCAGCGCGCCCAGCAGCCCCACCGCCAGCAGTCCGCGTACCGCCGGCGCGCTCACCGGGTCGCCCCGTGACTGCCCTCGACCGGGGAGTCGCCCTTGTCGCCGGCGTCGGGTTCCTCGGTGAGGCTGGAGGCGTCCAGGGGCAGCCGGAGCGTGAACACCGCGCCACCCTCGGGGGAGTTGGCGGCCGTGATCGCGCCACCGTGGATATGGGCGTTCTCCAGCGCGATGGACAGGCCGAGGCCGCTGCCCTCCGAACGCGGCCGGGAGGCACTGGCCTTGTAGAAGCGGTCGAAGACGTGCGGCAGCACCTCCTCGGGGATGCCCGGCCCGTGATCGCGTACCGCCACCAGCAGGTCGTCGCCGTCGATGCGGACCGAGACCCGTACCGGGGAGCCGCCGTGCTTGAGGGCGTTGCCGGTCAGGTTGGCGAGGATGACGTCCAGGCGGCGCGGGTCGAGCCGGGCGTGGATGCCGCGCTCGGCGTCCAGCTCGACCGCGTCCAGCCAGGCGCGGGCGTCGATGCAGGCGGTGATCTGGTCCGCGAGGTCCACGTCGTCCAGCACCAGGCGGGCGGTGCCCGCGTCGAAGCGGGTGACCTCCATAAGGTTCTCGACGAGGTCGTTCAGCCGCTTGGTCTCGCTGACCACCAGGCGTACCGCGGGCTCGACCATCGGGTCGATGCCGCCGCCCTCGAACTCCAGCTCGTCCTCCAGCACTTCGGTCACGGCGGTGATGGCGGTGAGCGGGGTGCGCAGCTCGTGCGACATGTCGGCGACGAAGCGGCGGGAGGCGTCGTCGCGGGCGGCCATGTCCGCTACCCGCTTCTCCAGCGCCTCGGCCGCGTTGTTGAACGTCCGTGACAGGTCGGCGAGTTCGTCGGTGCCGGAGACCCGCAGCCGGGTGTCCAGCCGGCCCTCGCCGAGCCGTCGCGCGGCCACCCCGAGCCGGTGCACCGGCTTCAGCACGGTCGTGGCGGCGGCCTGCGCGAGCAGTGCCGAGCCGATCAGGGCCAGGCCGGTGGCGATCCCCAGTGACCAGGCGAGGGAGTTGAGATCCTTCGCCTCCGGCTCCAGCGACTTCGCCATGTAGCCGGTGGAGCCGCCGTCCACCACCTTCGTGCCGGCCACCAGGAACGGGGTGCCCCCGTTGGTGATCCGCTGCCAGTACAGGTGGTAGGGCGACTTGTCGGAGCCGTTCGTCTGCTGCCTTCTGTTCACCGCCCCGCGCAGGGACGAGGGAACGTCCTTCAGGGAGAACCCGCTCAGCCCGCCCGAACCGCCGTACACCGTGCGGCCGTCGGGGTCCTGGGCGACCAGCAGCACGCTGAACCGCTGACTGCTGCCCGCCATCTGCCCGGCGACGCGCTGGAGTTCGTCCTGTGTGGGGTGCGCGGGCAGGGCGCCCGCGCGGTTCTGCATCTCCTGCCGGAAGTCGCGCAGCACCGCGTCCTGGGCGCGGGTGAGCACCGCCTCGCGGTTGAGCCAGTACGCGATGCCCGACGCGGACACCGCGGCCGTCAGCGCGACCAGCCCGAACACCAGCACCAGACGCAGCCGCAGGCTGGTGAACCGCAGCCCGGCCAGCTTCCTCCCCCGCTCGGCCGTCCAGCGGCCGAGCCCCCTTCGCTCGCTCACTGAGGGGTGTCCAGGCGGTAGCCGACCCCACGGACCGTGCGGATCAGGGTCGGGGAGGACGGCACGTCCTCGACCTTCGCCCGCAGCCGCTGCACACACGCGTCCACCAGGCGGGAGTCGCCCAGGTAGTCGTGCTCCCACACCAGCCGCAGCAACTGCTGCCGGGACAGCGCCTGGCCGGGCCGGCGGCTCAGCTCCAGCAGCAGCCGCAGCTCGGTCGGGGTCAGCTGGAGATCCTCGCCGTTCTTGGTCACCGTCATCGCGGAGCGGTCGATGACGACGTTGCCGAAGGACGCCGAGTCGCTGGACTCGCGCTCCCCGCGCCGCAGCACGGCCCGGATACGGGCGTCCAGCACCCGGCCCTGCACCGGCTTGACCACGTAGTCGTCGGCGCCGGACTCCAGTCCGACCACCACGTCAATGTCGTCGTTCCGCGCGGTCAGCAGGATGATCGGCAGCTGGTCGGTACGCCGGATGCGGCGGCACACCTCGAACCCGTCGATGCCGGGCAGCATCACGTCCAGCACGATCAGGTCCGGGCGTTGCTCGCGCAGCAGCTTCAGACCGTCCTCACCGCTCGCGGCGGTGGCGACCCGGTGCCCCTGACGCGTCAGGGACAACTCAAGGGCCGTACGGATGGCGTCGTCGTCCTCGATCAGCAACAGGGAAGGCACAGGCTCATTCTGGCCCATGCACCGCCTGTCGTACGACCTGTGCCGCGCCCCTGTTCGCGCGGTGGCGGACACCGGGTGACAAAGCGGCGGCTCCTGCCACCTCCCGGCCCCCGGAACCGGTCACGACCCGCCGGGGCCGGCCCCTGTGACAGGTCTGTGACAGTCGGCGGACACGGCCATGAAGGACGGTCGGCAAGCTTCTCGGCAGGCGGGAGAGCACCACCGGCCACGCCAGGCACCGGAAGTCCACGACGGGGAGCGCGAGATGAACACGCCACACGGCATGAGCACCAGCGCAGTGGTCACGCGTCTGCACGACGCGCACCGGGGGGCTGCGGCCGCTGGGAGTTCCGGTGCCGGGACCACGCTGCCGCCGCACGGCCGCGAGGCCCAGGGAGCACGGGGGTGGGCCCGCGGCACCGGGCGTCAGCACACCGGTCACATGACGGTGGTCGACGCCCGCACGGGGGAGGGGCACGCGTACCGGGGGGAGCAGGGGGAGCGTCGCTCGCTGACGGAGGCGGAGTTCACCGCCTACGTGCGGGAGCGCCGCGCCTCCCTGTACGCGACCGCCTACCACCTGACCGGCGACCGCTTCGAGGCCGAGGACCTGCTGCAGAGCGCGCTGTTCTCGACCTACCGGGCGTGGGAGCGGATCAGCGACAAGGCGGCGGTCGGCGGTTACCTCCGCCGGACCATGACGAACCTGCACATCAGCGCGTGGCGCCGCCGCAAGCTGAACGAGTACCCGACCGAGGAACTGCCGGAGACGCCCGCCGGCACGGACGCCATGCGCGGCACCGAGCTGCGCGCCGTCCTGTGGCAGGCGCTCTCCCGGCTGCCCGAGCCGCAGCGCACCATGCTGGTCCTGCGGTACTACGAGGGCCGTACCGACCCGGAGATCGCCGACATACTCGGCATCAGCGTCGGCACGGTGAAGTCCAGCATCTGGCGTTCGCTGCGGCGCCTGCGCGAGGACGAGGTCCTGAGCTTCGGCCGGGACCACGAGGACGCCTTCGGCGAGCTGGTGGCCTGAAGGAACGGGTCCGCCGGGGGGCGGACCCACGGGGGGAACGGGGGGAGCGAGCCGTCACGGCTCGGCCCGAGGGGATACGGGGAATCGCGGGGGCCCACCGGGGGGAGGGTCCGCGCGTGAACCCGTAAGGGGAAACACGGGGGAACACGGGGGGAGTACAGGAGGAGCGGGGCTGGACGGCTGGGGGGCCGTGCAGTCCCGCCTCTTCATGTCCGCGTCCGGTCAGGCCGCCGTCTGCTGCCGCGTCTGGCGGCCCGCCGCGGCCGCCGCCATCCGGCTCAGCGCCTCGTCGCGGCCGCACGGGTGCGCGCCCAGCGCCAGTTGGCGGGACACGATCGAGCGTTCCGTGCGCAGCAGCCGCCAGCCGCGGCGCAGCAGGAACGGCACCGACTTGCGGCCCTCCTTCAGATCGCGCAGGAAACGCCGCCGGAAGGTGGTGACCGCGCCCCGGGTCAGACACAGCGCGTCCGCCAGCACCCCCAGCTCACGGCAGCGTTCCACGATCTCCGCCGCGAAGATCCCCTCGGCGATGAACAGCGGGGTACGGCCGATGCTCAGCGTGTCCTCGCCGGTACGGGCGCTCAGCGAGAGGTCGTACACCGGCACCTGTGTCGTACCGGACGCGCACAGGCGGGCGATCGCGGCGAGCGCCACGTCCGCGTCCCAGGACAGCGGATGGTCCCAGTCGATGTCCGAGCTTCCGGCGACGAGCGGCAGCGTCGGATCGTCGCCCTCCTTGTAGAAGTCGTCGAGGCGCAGCACGGGCAGCCCGGAGAGGGCGGCGACGAGTGACTTGCCCGAACCGGAGGGGCCGGACAGCAGCACCACGCGGGCGGGGGACGGGGGATGGATGCTCACGGAACACCAGTTTGACGCATGGTGGCCGTCCTGCCGACCCCGCGGGTCCCCTTTGGAGCGCGGGTCACACCTCAACTACCCTGAGTGCCGACCGTATTACCCTGAGCACCAGAAGGCGGCACCACCGATGGCCCGACATTCCGCTCCCCGGTCTCCCCGTCAGCCCGCCGCACGGCGCGCCCTGATCGCCCTCGCGTCGGCCGGAGCGGCCCTGGCGGCGGGCGCGAGCACCGCGCACGCCGACGCGGCCGCCGCCCCGCTCCTGGACGTGCCGCCGCTGCGCTCCGCCGACATCGGCGACATCAACCCGCGATCGGGGGTGAACGCGCTGACGACGTCCGTCGGTTACGCCACCGGCGCCATCGCCGGCCTCAAGCCCAACCCGCTGGCCGGCACCGGCACCGACCCGCTGAACAACGGCATCGGCACCACCATCGCCGACTTCAAGCCGCTCAACACCCTGGCGCTGACCGCCCCGATCGCCCAGGCCCCGTCCCTCGGCGCGGTCCCGGTCGTCGGCCAGACCCTCGACCTGCTCAGCCCCAAGGGCTGAAC
>NZ_JBHXLV010000279.1:0-6593 GCF_042721685.1 Streptomyces sp. NPDC058459
CCCTTTCCCGGGGGCGGCCGGGCCTTTTCGTGTCCGCTTCGTGACCGTCATCGCCGTTCATGCCGTTCGGATATCGGTCACCCGGCGTCTGAGTTTCGGACATGTAAACAAAATTTGCGCCCTACATGTCCGACATGGCGGACATAAATCTTGCCTGTCAAGCGCGCGCAGGTGTCGATAACTGCAATTTTTGCTCAAAATATCGGCGTTAGGGATATCCCCATGCCTACATCTCTTGACGCGCGTTGACTGCGTTGGCGAAAGTTCCCCCAAACCGCAGAACGTGTCGGTATCTGCGCTGCGTCAACTCGCCACTCCCCCGAGGGAAGAACACACATGACCAGTCCAGTCGTCTTGGACTCCGGTGTCGAGCCGGAGGCCGAGCCCGTCAAGGGCGAGAAGAAGCTCGAGGGTCGTTCTCCTGGCCAGTTGATGTGGCAGCGTTTCAAGCGGGACCGCAATGGTGTCATCTGCGCGTGGATCGTGATCGCCTATTTCGTGATCGCTCTGGCGGCGCCCCTGCTGACGAAGCTGAGCGGCACCGACCCGTACACCCTCTACGGGCAGGACCCCACGTACGCCGACAAGCCGGTGCTCGACGACTTCGGGCTTCCGCTCGGCTACTTCGGCGGTCTCTCCGGGGCCCACTGGTTCGGCGTGGAGCCGCAGTACGGCCGTGACGTGTTCGCCATGCTGGTCTACGGCATGCGCACCTCGCTGTTCATGGCCGTGGGCGTGACGGTGCTCGTCATGGCCACGGGCGTCATCATCGGTCTGGTCGGCGGCTACTTCGGTGAGCGGACCGACTACTGGATCGGCCGCGTCACCGACTTCTTCCTCTCGTTCCCGCAGCAGCTCTTCTTCATCGCCTTCATGCCGGTGGTCACCGCGTTCTTCGTGGACCCGCGTGAGGAGACGCCCACCTACTTCCGTGCGGTCGCCATGCTGATCGTGCTGTGGGTCCTGGGCTGGATGGGCATGTCGCGGCTGGTGCGCTCCACCGTGCTGTCGCTGCGTGAGCGGGAGTTCGTCGAGGCCGCCAAGGTCTCCGGCGCCTCGCCCTGGCGGATCGTCCGCAAGGAGATCCTGCCGAACGTGGTGACGCCGATCCTGGTGCAGTTCACTTACCAGCTGCCCAGCACCATTCTCACCATCGCCTTCCTCTCCTTCGCGGGTGTCGGCTTCGTCGAGCCGACCCCGGACTGGGGCCGTCTGTTCGCGGCCGGTTCGTCCTACGCACAGCAGGACCCCGCGTTCATCTTCTTCCCAGGTGTGGCCCTGGTGATCTTCGTCCTCGCCTTCAACCTCCTCGGAGACTCGGTGCGGGACGCTTTCGACCCCAAGTCCGGGCGCTAGATCGTCCGTTGGTGGGGGGTGGCTGCCGCCCCCACGTCGGCCTGCCAGCCGCGTCAGGCAGTACTCACGGATACTCACGACAGGTAGGTGCATTCGCCAACATGAAGTCGTTCACCTCGCGCAGATCGCAGGCAATCGTGGTCGCGCTCGCGGCCGGCTCCCTCGCGCTCACGGGATGCTCGGAGAACACCGGCGGCAAGTCCGGCACAGACTCCAAGAAGGACCAGAAGAACGCGTCGGTCCAGTCGAAGTCGGTCACCTACGCGGACGCCGCCGGCTCCACGGGCCCGGCCAAGGAGGTGCCGGGCGCCAAGAGCGGCGGCACCATCCAGGTCTACCAGGAGGCGGGTCTCTCCCACCTCGACCCGGGCCAGATCTACGTCTCCGACGCCGGCCAGGTCGCCAACCTGCTCTTCCGTCGCCTGACGCAGTTCCAGGAGGACGACAAGGGCAACGTCTCGGTCGTGGGTGACCTCGCCACCGACTCGGGCCAGTCCTCCGACGGCGGCAAGACCTGGACGTTCAAGCTCAAGGACGGCATCAAGGACGCCGACGGCAACGCCATCACGTCCAAGGACGTCCGCCACACCGTCGAGCGCCAGTTCGCGAAGTTCATCTTCGACGGGCCGCCCTACCTGCAGACGTGGCTCGCGGGCGCCAAGTACGACCAGTACCGCAAGCTCCTGCCCGGTGGCGGCTTCGACGGCAAGCACCTGCCCGCCTCCGTCCTGGACACCCCGGACGACAAGACGGTCATCTTCCACTTCGACCAGGCCCGCCCCGACCTGCCGCAGACCATGGCCATGGCCGGCTACGCCATCGTCCCGGAGAAGACGGACTCCAAGGAGAAGTACGACAAGGCTCCGGTCGCCACCGGACCGTACAAGATCCAGTCGTACAAGGTCGGCAAGTCCCTGGTGCTCACCAAGAACACCAACTGGGACCCGAAGACCGACGCGGTGCGCCACCAGTACCCGGACGGCTACAACTTCCAGTTCGGCATCACCGAGTCCACCCAGACCAAGCGTCTGATAGCCGACAAGGGTGAGGACCGCAACGCCATCCAGCTCACCGCCGGCGTCGAGGCCACCCAGATCCAGGACGTCATCAGCTCCCCCGAGGTCAACAAGCGCACGGTGAAGGGCTACCAGCCCTACGTCATGCAGCTGACCTTCAACCTGGACCGGGTGAAGGACAAGAAGGTCCGCGAGGCCATCACCTACGCCGTCAACTCCAAGTCGCTCATCGCCGGTGAGGGCGGTGCCTACGGCGGCGACGTGGCGCCCAACTACTTCGCGCCGACCCTGCCGGGCTACGAGGCGACGTACGACCCCTACGGCCGGCTGAAGACGCCGCAGGGCAACATCGCCAAGGCCAAGGAGATCGTGAAGGGTCTCCCCGCCGCGGAGAAGAAGGTCGTCTTCGCGTACGGCAACAGCGAGAACGGTCAGAAGCGCAAGGTCGCCATCGAGGACGCCCTGACCAAGGTCGGCTTCGACGTCGTCTCCAAGGAGATCGACAACGCGAGCTACTACGAGCAGATCGGCAAGCTCGACAACCCGTACGACATCTACATCTCGGGCTGGGGCCAGGACTGGCCGTCGCCGGGCACCGTGATCACGCCCGTCTACGACCCGCAGCAGGTGGCCGACGGTTCGCCCAACTACGCGCACGTCAAGGACCCGAAGGTCAGCGAGCTGATCAAGAAGGCCCTCACCCAGGAGCCGACCGAGGCCGCGAAGACCTGGAAGGAAGCCCAGCACTACCTGATGGAGACGGTGCTCCCCAGCGCTCCGCTCTGGTACACCAAGCAGTTCCAGCTCTCCGGCTCGAACGTCGGCGGCAGCCGCTACGGCTCGGTGTCCAGCCTCATCGACATCAACCGCCTGTACCTGAAGTCGTAACTCTCTACGGCTGATCGCGGGGGCGTGCACCAGGCGGAGCACGCCCCCGCCCCTCCGTGAAACCTCCCACCGTCTCCGCAGAGAGCAGCCCCCCCGCCATGTTTCAGTTCATCCTCCGGCGCTCAGTCGGTGCCCTCGTCACCCTGTTTCTCCTCGGTGCCGCCACGTTCTTCCTTTTCGTGGCCGCGCCCTCCGACTACGCCTCCCTGGCCTGCGGCAAGGACTGCTCCCCCCAGAGACTGGAGGACATCCGGTCCGCTCTCGGCCTCAATCTGCCGCTTCACCAGCAGTTCTGGGACTTCATGTCCGGCATCGTGCTGGGGCGTGACTTCCCCACCGGCCACTGTGACGCGCCGTGCCTCGGTGTGTCGTTCTACTCCGGCGACCCGGTGTGGTCGACGATCCTGGACCGGTTCCCGACCACCATCACCCTGACCGTGGGCGGTGCGATCGTCTTCCTCGTGGTCGGTGTCGGCGCGGGCATGATCGCGGCCTACAAGCGGGGATCGCTGGTCGACCGGATCGCCACCGGCGCCTCGATGGTCCTCAGCTCGTTCCAGATCTACTTCCTCGGCCCGATCGTCCTGATCATCTTCGTCTACAGCACGGGCTGGATGGAGAACCCCAAGTACGTGCCGATCACGCAGGACCCGTTCGGCTGGTTCGTCGGGCTGCTGCTCCCCACGCTCGTGATGGCCACCATCTTCACCGCGCAGTACACGCGTATGGCGCGCTCGTCGATGATCGAGCAGCTCGCCGAGGAACATGTGCGCACGGCACGGGCCAAGGGCATGTCGAGCAAGTTCGTGTTCTTCCGCTACGCGTGGCGCGGTGCGCTCATCCCGATCGTCACGGTGCTGGGCATCGACATCAGCAGCATGCTGGGCGGTGCCGTCGTCACCGAGATCACCTTCTCCCTCCAGGGCATCGGCCGCCTCGCGGTGCAGGGCGCGCAGACCAAGGACCTGCCGCTGACCATGGGCGTCATGATGTTCGGCGCCTTCTTCATCCTGGTCATGAACATCCTCACCGACATCGCGTACGCGTACATCGACCCGCGCGTCCGGCTCTCCTAGGAAGAACGAACCACCGTGACCACACTGACCAAGACCGAGGACGCCCCGGCCCCGACCGGCCCGGAGAGCTTCCTGTCGGTGCGTGATCTGAAGGTGCGGTTCTCCACCGAGGACGGCATCGTCAAGGCCGTGGACGGCCTGTCCTTCGACGTCGAGCGCGGCAAGACGCTGGGCATCGTCGGCGAGTCCGGCTCGGGCAAGTCCGTCACCAACCTGACGATCCTGGGCCTGCACAACCCCCGCACCAGCACCGTCGACGGCGAGATCATCCTCGACGGCAAGGACCTCGTCACCGCCACCGAGAAGGAGCTGGAGCGGCTCCGCGGCAACAAGATGGCGATGATCTTCCAGGACCCGCTGACCGCGCTGTCGCCGTTCTACACGGTGGGCCGGCAGCTGTCCGAGCCCTACATGAAGCACATGGGTGCCTCCCGCAAGGAGGCGAAGGACCGGGCCGTGCAGATGCTGGAGAAGGTCGGCATCCCGCAGCCCCGGCAGCGCTTCGACGACTACCCGCACCAGTTCTCCGGCGGCATGCGCCAGCGCGCGATGATCGCCATGGCGCTGATGTGCGACCCGGACCTGCTGATCGCCGACGAGCCGACCACCGCGCTCGACGTCACCGTGCAGGCCCAGATCCTGGACCTGCTGAAGGACCTCCAGCAGGAGTTCGGCTCCGCGATCATCTTCATCACCCACGACCTCGGCGTCATCTCCGACATGGCCGACGACCTGCTGGTGATGTACGCGGGGCGGGCCGTCGAGCGCGGCACGACGCGCGAGGTGATGCGCGAGCCCCGGCACCCCTACACCTGGGGACTGCTCAGCTCGATGCCGCGCCTGGACAGCGACGTCAACGAGGCGCTGGTGCCGATCCCCGGCTCCCCGCCCTCGCTGCTCAACCCGCCCAGCGGCTGCCCCTTCCACCCGCGCTGCGGCTTCACCGACCAGGTCACGGGCGACCTCTGCTCCGGGCAGCGCCCCCCGCTCGGCACCGGCCGGTCCACCGCCTGCCATCTGAGCGCCGAGCAGAAGCAGACCATCTTCATCGACAAGATCCAGCCCCGGCTGCGCTAGGGAGAACCGAGACATGAGCGACAACCTCACCCTCCCCGCGCAAGCGGGCACCGGGACCGCGGTGCCCGAGACACTGCTCGAAGTCCAGGGACTGACCAAGCACTTCCCGATCCACGGCGGTTTCCCGATCAAGCGCAAGGTCGGCGCCGTCCAGGCCGTCGACGGCGTCGACCTCACGGTGGGCCTCGGCGAGAGCGTGGGCCTGGTCGGCGAGTCCGGCTGTGGCAAGTCCACCACGGGCCGCCTGATCACCCGGCTGATGGAGCCCACCGCCGGCAAGATCGTCTACTCCGGGCAGGACATCACCCGCGCCTCGCGCCGACAGCTGGCACCCGTGCGGTCCGAGATCCAGATGATCTTCCAGGACCCGTACTCCTCGCTGAACCCCCGGCAGACCGTCGGCACCATCATCAAGTCGCCGATGGAGGTCAACGGGATCGACCCGGCGGGCGGCCGCGAGGCGAAGGTGCGGGAGCTGCTGGAGCTGGTCGGTCTCAACCCCGAGCACTACAACCGCTTCCCCCACGAGTTCTCCGGCGGCCAGCGCCAGCGCATCGGCGTGGCCCGCGCCCTGGCGCTGCAGCCCAAGCTGATCGTGGCCGACGAGCCGGTCTCCGCGCTGGACGTGTCGATCCAGGCGCAGGTGGTCAACCTGCTCAAGAAGGTCCAGGACGAGCTGGGCATCGCCTTCCTCTTCATCGCCCACGACCTGGCCGTGGTCCGGCACTTCTCGCAGCGGGTCGCGGTGATGTACCTGGGCAAGGTCGTCGAGGTCGGCGACCGCGACTCCATCTACAACCGCCCCCGGCACCCGTACACGCACGCGCTGCTGTCGGCGGTGCCGGAGGTCGAGGTCAACGACGACGTGGAGCCGCGCGAGCGCATCCGGCTCGCCGGTGACGTGCCCTCGCCGATCTCGCCGCCGTCCGGCTGCCGGTTCCGCACCCGGTGCTGGAAGGCGCAGGACAAGTGCGCGACCGACGAGCCGCCGCTGGTCCAGATCACGGGCAACCGGGCCGGCCACCTCACGGCGTGCCACTTCCCGGAGGAGCCGACCATCGAGGCGCGCGGCGAGGACGTCGTGCTGGACCCGGCGCTGAAGGCGCTGGAAGCCGACCTGGAGATCACCAAGGACTGACCCGGCTCCCCGCGTACCGGCCCCGGACGGCCGGGGTGGTGG
>NZ_JBHXLV010000280.1:0-6572 GCF_042721685.1 Streptomyces sp. NPDC058459
CTCGTGGAGGTGCTGTACGTGGGGCGGGATCCGACGCTGCGCAGGCCCACGGGGGTGGTGGCGGCGTGAGCGGCCCGGCTTCCCTTCCGCGGGGCGGCGGCCGTCCGTCCGGCCGGCCGCGGCTCGGACCGCCCGCCGTGTGGGTGGCGGGGTGCGTGCTCCTCCTCATCCTGCTCGCGGCCCTCGCACCGGGGTTGTTCACCTCGACGGGGGCGACCGACACCGATCCGGTGAACGCGCTGCGCGCGCCCGACGGGGCGCACTGGTTCGGCACCGACCAGCTCGGGCGGGACGTGTACGCGCGGGTGGTGCACGGCACCCGCTACTCGCTGGCCATCGGCGCCGCCGCCACCGGCGCGGGTGTCCTCCTGGCGATCGTGTGGGGGCTGCTCGCGGCGCTGTCCGGACGGTACGGGGACGCGCTCCTCATGCGGGCGGCGGACGTGCTGCTCGCGCTGCCCGGACTGCTGCTCGCCCTCCTCGTCGTGCTCGTCACCGGCAAGGGCGTGGTCGGGACGACGCTCGCGGTGGCCTTCGGGACGGCGCCCGGTTTCGCCCGGGTGGTCCGCGCGCAGGCGCTGGTCGTCCGTCGCTCCGGATACGTGGAGTCGGCGACCGCCCTCGGTGTGCCGCGCCTGCTCGTGGTGGTCCGCCACGTACTGCCCAACACGCTCGGGCCGCTGCTGGTGCTGGCCACGGTCACCCTCGGCGCGGCCGTCTCCACGGGTGCGGCGCTGAGCTATCTGGGGCTCGGGGCCCAGCCGCCGACCCCCGAATGGGGCGCGATGCTCACCGAGGGCCAGGGCTTCCTGGACCAGGCGTGGTGGATAGCGCTCTTCCCCGGACTGCTGCTGCTGTGCACGACCCTCGCGGTCACGGTGGTGGGCCGCCACACACAGAACCGAGCCGAAGGACGGGCCCTGTCATGACCGGAGTAGGCGAGTCGTGGGCGCGGGCGCCGAAGCTGTCGTGGCGCGGCCGCCCGGCCGACGCGGCGCAGCCGCCGGCGCCGGCCGGGCCGCTGATCGAGGTGGCGGGCCTGCACGTCCGCTTCGGTACGGGAGAGGGCGCCGTGCACGCGGTGCGCGACGCCGCCCTGGAGCTGTCGGCGGGCCGCTGCCTGGCGCTGGTGGGCGAGTCCGGTTCGGGCAAGAGCGCGCTGGCCCGCAGCCTGCTCGGCCTGGCCGGGCCCACCGCGACGGTGGAGGCGGCCCGGCTGCGGCTCTTCGGCCGGGACGCGGGCGGGTTCGGGGACCGCGAGTGGCGGGAGGTGCGCGGGCGGCGGATCGGCCTGGTGGCGCAGGACGCGCTGGTGGCGCTCGATCCGCTGCGGCCGGTCGGCAAGGAGATCGCCGAACCGCTCCTCGCGCACCGTCTGGTGGCCCGGCGGGAGACCGGGGCGCGGGTGGTGGAGCTGCTGGCGCGGGTAGGGGTGCCGGAGCCCGCGGAGCGGGCGGCGAGTTATGTGCACCAGCTGTCCGGCGGGCTCCGCCAGCGGGCACTGATCGCCTCGGCGCTGGCGGCGGAGCCCGGCGTGATCGTGGCGGACGAGCCGACGACCGCCCTGGACGCCTCCGTCCAGGCCCGGATCCTGCATCTGCTGGGCGAGTTGAAGACGGCGGGCACCGGGTTGCTGCTCATCAGCCACGACCTGGCCGTCGTGGAGGCGCTCGCCGACGACGTGGCGGTGATGAAGGACGGCCGGATCGTCGAGTCGGGGCCGACGGCGGAGGTGCTCGACCGCCCCCGGCAGCCCTATACGCGGGCGCTGCTCGCGGCCGTGCCCGGCGCCCGGGGACGGCCCGCGCCCGCCGCCGTGACCTCCGGCGAGCCGCTGCTCGTCGCCCGTGACCTCGTGAAGGAGTTCGCCGGTCCGCGCGGCGGCCGTCGCACGGCCGTCGCCGGGGTGTCCCTGACGCTGCGGCCCGGCGAGTCCCTGGGCCTGGTGGGCGAGTCGGGCTCGGGGAAGACGACGCTGGCCCGGCTGGTCCTCGGTCTCACGGCGCCGGACGGCGGGGACGTACTCCTCGACGGGCGGCCGTGGAGCGGGGTGCCCGAGCGGGAACGGCGGCCCCGCCGTGGCGGGATTCAGCTCATACCCCAGGATCCGCTGAGCGCCTTCGACCCCCGGTGGACGGTGGAGCGGATCGTCGGCGAGGGCCTGCGGAAGGCCGGCGGCGCGGCGCGCGCCGAGCGGCGGGGACGGATCCTGGAGCTACTGGAGCGGGTGGGTCTGACCGGCGACCACCTCGGGCGGCGGCCGGCGGCCCTGTCGGGCGGGCAGCGGCAGCGGGTGGCGATAGCCCGAGCGCTGGCGCCGGGCCCCCGGCTGCTGGTGTGCGACGAACCCGTGTCGGCCCTCGACGTCTCCGTACAGGCCCAGGTGCTGGACCTGTTGCGGGAGTTGCAGTCGTCGCTGGGGCTGGCGACGCTGTTCGTCTCGCACGACCTGGCGGTGGTGCGGGAGGTGTGCGCCCGGGTGATGGTGATGAAGGACGGGCGGATCGTGGAGTCGGGGCCGGTCGCCGAGGTCTTCGCGGCGCCCTCCCACCCGTACACCCGGACGCTCCTCGCGGCGGTGCCGAGGCGGGCGCGCGGGGCGGACGGCGGCGGGCGCGGCGAGCCCGCGGAGGCGGGGACCGGGGCCGTCCCGGCGGCACAAGAGCGGCTTTAGATCCGGCCAACAGGGCGCTGCCAGCGTAGGCGTGCCCGTACCGTCCCCTGCCGGAGGTCAGCGTCCATGTCCCGCCCCCCAGTCGCCGCCCCGCGCGCGCCCAGACTCCCGTCCCTGACGGGACTGAGATTCGTCGCCGCGCTGCTCGTGTTCGCCTTCCACACCACCTGGCAGACGACGTACGTCTCCGGCGCGGGCGGGAAGGCGCTCGGCGACGTGTTCGCCAAGGCCGGTTTCTACGGCGTCACTTTCTTCTTCGTGCTCAGCGGCTTCGTGCTGACCTGGTCGGCGCGGACCGACGACACCGCGCCGAAGGTCTGGCGCCGCCGGCTGGCCAAGATCTACCCGAACCACCTGGTCACCTTCGTCGCCGCCGGCGTCCTCATGCTGGTCGCCGACGACGCGTTCACCGCGAAGGGCACGCTGGCCAACCTGTTCCTGCTCCAGGCGTGGTTCCCCGACCTGACCGTGCCGAACACGATGAACGCGGTGAGCTGGTCGCTGTCGGTGGAGCTCTTCTTCTACCTGTGCTTCCCGTTCCTGTTGCGGGTCCTGAACCGGGTGCCGGTCGCCCGGCTGTGGCCGCTCGCCGCCACCCTCGGCGCCTTCACCGTCCTCGCCCCCCTGGTCGGCCGGTACGCGGTCGGCGGGACGCCGCTGCCGTTCATCGACGACGGCACGCTCTCCTTCGAGCAGATCTGGTTCGTCTACTTCTTCCCGCCGGTCCGCGCCCTGGAGTTCGTCCTCGGCATGGTCGCCGCCCGGCTGGTCCTCGCCGGGGCGTGGCCCCGCTTCGGGCTGCTGCCTGCGGGGCTCCTCACCGTCGCCGGATACGTGGTCAACTCGAACGTGCCGTACCTGTACGGGGTCGCCGGGACGGCCGCGCTCTGGCTGACGCCGCTGGTCGCGGCCGCCGCGCGGGCCGACGAGAACGGGGAACGGTCGCCGTTCCGCGGCCGGGTCGCGGTCCGGCTGGGCGAGCTGTCGTTCGCGTTCTACATGGTGCACGGCCTGGTCGTCACGTACGCCCACCGGTGGCTGATCGGCGGCCAGGACGTGCCGCCCTTCTTCGGGGCGGTCCTGCTGGTCGCCGCGCTGCTGCTGAGCGTGGCCCTCGGGTACGCCCTGTTCCGGTGGGTCGAGACTCCGCTCGTGCGCCGGCTGTCCGGGCCCCGGCCCTCGCCCGGCCCCGCGCCGGCCGCGCCGTCGTCACCGCCGGCGGCCGTCGGCGACCCGCTGCCCGCCGGGCCGATTCCCCCCACCACCCTGGAGGCCAAGGAATGACCGAGACGTCCGCGCCGGCCGGGCCCGCCCCGGCCCCGCCCGCCTATCCGCAGGCCCGCGGCTGCCCCTTCCAGCCGCCCGAGGGCTACGCCCGCTACACCGAGCAGGGCCCGGTGTCGCTCGTCGAGCTGTACGACGGGCGCCGCGTGTGGGCGGTCAGCGGCCACGAGGAGGCCCGCCGGGTCCTCCTCGACGCCGCCACCTTCTCCTCGGACCGGGTCCACCCGCACTATCCGGCGACCGCCCCGCGCTTCGAGGCGGCCCGCAAGGTCCGCAACTTCATCGGCATGGACCCGCCGGAGCACACCGTCCAGCGCCGCATGCTGCTCTCCGCCTTCACGGTGAAGAAGGTGAACGCCCTGCGGCCGGGCATCCAGCGCCTGGTCGACGACCTGCTCGACGCGATCGAGGCCAAGGGCCCGACGGCCGACCTGGTGCCGGACTTCGCGCTGCCCGTCCCGTCCATCGTCATCTGCGAGCTGCTCGGCGTCCCCTACGCCGACCACGCCTTCTTCGAGCAACAGTCGCGGCGGGTGGTCACCGGCACCACCAGCCTGGAGGACTCCGCCGACGCCTTCGCACAGCTCAGCTCCTACCTGGACGGCCTGATCCGGCGCAAGGAGCGGGAGCCCGGCGACGGCCTCCTCGACACCCTGATCGCCGAACAGCTCGCGCCGGGCCACCTCACCCACCGCGACCTCGTCGACATCGCCCTGCTGCTGCTCGTCGCCGGTCACGAGACCACCGCCAGCGCCATCGCGCTCGGCGTGTACACCCTCCTGCGGCACCCGGAGCAGCTGGCCGCGTTCCGCGCCCACCCGACGGTGCTGCCCACGGCGGTGGAGGAGCTGCTGCGGTACATGGCGATCGCGGACGGCGTGGCCCGCTTCGCCACCGCCGACACCGAGCTCGCCGGACACCGGGTGAAGGCCGGCGACGGCGTGATCGTCGTCATCTCGACCGCCAACCGCGACGAGGCCGCCTTCCCCGGTGCCGACGCCTTCGACGTGGCGCGCGGCGCCCGCCACCACATCTCCTTCGGGCACGGCGTGCACCAGTGCATCGGCCAGAACCTCGCCCGCGCCGAGATGGAGATCGCCCTGTCCACCCTCTTCCGCCGCTTCCCGGGGCTGCGCCTGGCCGTGCAGCCGGACGCCCTGCCGCTGAAGGAGCCGGGCGGGGTGCAGGGCGTCTGGGAACTGCCCGTCACCTGGTGAGGGAGCCGGGCGGCGGACCGGGCCGAGGCCCGTCCACCGCCCGGCTCCGTGCACGAACGCGCCGCGGCCGGAGGTCGGCCGGCGGCACCTCGAGAAGGGACCCGAAGCGATGCGCATCACGGCCGACACCCGCCGGTGTCTGGGGGCGGGACAGTGCGTGCTGTCCGACCCCGACCGTTTCGACCAGTCGGACGAGGGGACGGTGCTGCTGCTCCGGGCCCCGGTGACCGGCCCGGAGGAGGAGGCGCTGGCCCGCGGGACCATCGCCCTCTGCCCCTCGCAGGCCCTCGCCCTGGAGGTCTGAGATGCCGGTCGACGGACGTCTGGCCGATGCCGTGGCGGACCACCGGGGCCCGCTGCTGGACGTGGCCGCGCTGCCGCCCGTCCCCGGTGTGCGGGTGCGGGAGCTGCGGGTGCCGGGGCCACCGGGCGCGCCTCCGGTGCGGGTAAGGGTCTACCGGCCCCGGGACGAACCGGCCGCGCTGCCCGCCGTGCTGTGGATGCACGGCGGCGGGTTCTGCCTGGGCAGCGTGGACTCCGTCCACGCGGGCGCCGCCCAGGCCGCCCTGCACGCGCGGGCCGTGGTGGTCGCCGTGTCCTACCGGCTGGCTCCGGAGCATCCGTACCCGGCGCCGCTCGACGACTGCTGGGCGGCCCTGGAGTGGACCGCCGGCCACACCGGCGAGCTGGGCGCGGACCCGGCCCGGCTCGCGGTGGCCGGGGTGAGTTCCGGGGGCGCGCTGGCCGCCGGGCTGACCCTCCTCGCCCGCGACCGGGGCGGCCCGGCCCTCCATTTCCAGCACCTGAGCACCCCGGTCCTGGACGACCGGCTGGCGACCGCCTCGATGGCCGCGTTCACCGACACGCCCGTCTGGAACCGGCGGCTGGCGGCGGAGAGCTGGGAGCTGTACCTGGGCGGTCCGGGGCCGGGTGTGCCGTACGCGGCGCCCGCGCGCGCCGAGGACCTGAGCGGGCTGCCGCCGGCCTATCTGTCGACGGCCGGCCTCGACCCGCTGCGCGACGAGGGCCTGGCGTACGGGCTGCGGCTGGCCGCCGCCGGGGTCCCCGTCGAGGTGCACAACTTCCCCGGCGCCTACCACGCCTTCGTGGACGGCGTCCCGCCGGAGGAGCAGCGGCGGATCGGGACCGAGCACCTGGTGGCGCTGCGCGCGGGGCTGCACGCCCCGGAACGGGCCCGGCCCGTCCCCGGCCGGGTTTAGAACGCCGCAAGACCTCCGTTAGTCCTGGTGGTGAGGCTGGTCGCGCATTCGTCCTCGTCGAGGGAGTACGTGACAGACCATGGCCAAGCCTCACTCAGCGCCGATCGCCGTCGTCGGACTCTCCTGCCGCCTGCCGGGCGCCCCGGATCCCGATGCCTTCTGGGAGCTGCTCGGACG
>NZ_JBHXLV010000281.1:0-6365 GCF_042721685.1 Streptomyces sp. NPDC058459
CAGAGAATCAAGGTGTTGCTTCCCGTGATGCGGCTCGTTGTTGTGATACGAGCGTCTCCGATAAGGTCCGTAGCCAACTCGCTGGGAAGTTCGGGGTGTTGTTCCCACATCTCGATGAGCGGCAGCGGCGGCTGATGATGGGGGCCGAGGCCCGGATCCTGGGGCACGGTGGTATCCGGGCGGTTGCGCGGGCGGCGCAGGTCAGTGAGACGACGGTCCGCAAGGGCGCGGACGAGTTGGAGGCCGGCGAGGAAGCTCTGGACCGGCTCCGTCGGCCCGGTGGCGGCCGGAAGAGAGCCGTGGATCTTGATCCGGGTCTGCTGCCCGCGCTGCCGGCACTGGTGGAACCTGACGAGCGGGGCGATCCGATGTCGCCGCTGCGCTGGGAATCCTACGGCGTTCTGGACCGCTCGCCCGCGGCGCAGTGGCGGGCGCGGGTCTACGAGACCCGGCACCTGGGAGCGATCCGTCTGAGCGCCACCGGCTGGGCAAGGACTCGGTCGGCGAAACCTATGGCGCGATGGCCGAGGTGCTTGCCGGCCTGGCCTGACCGGTGTTCTCCGAGACCGGTTCGACGTGGACGCAGACCCGGCGTAGGAGTGCATCGGCCCGCTCTTCGACCTCGTCTGCGTCCTGGCCGGTGACCACGAACGCCCCCAGTCGGTGGGTGTTGGCGCACGGCTCGTTGACTAGGCCGCCGATCGCTGCCCGCCAGCGGACGAACGGCACGCCCGGCCCGGTCGTGAGGAACCCGCAGAGAGACCAGGCGCCCGGCGCGTGGGCTGAGCACGAACCGTACGGTCGCATGTCCGGCGGCGGCAGTGGGCGGCCGGCGTGCGCTTGAGAGCCTGGCGCGTAGCGACCAGGTCGGCCCCGGCGTCCTTGCACTCGCTCCACCAGCCGTGGGTGTTCACGGGCGCAGCGGCGTCCCGCAGATCGCTGCGCAGTATGTCGTACGTGGCGATCTGCTCGGGCGTCCAGCCGTCCGTGGCGGGCCGTCGGGACCGCTCCTTACCCCGCTCCTCCACGGCGTCCCAGCCGGGATGGGGTTCTCGGGACCAGGGGAGGGTCCGCTGGTAGTCGTGCAGCTCGGCGTACAGGTCGGCGGCCTTGCGCTGGGCGTCGCGGAGCCTAGTGGGGAACGCGAGCGGGTCGAACGGCGGACTGGTCTCGGGGGTGGGGGTGGTCATGACCTGGAGCCTAGTGATGGGCTCCGACAGCGCACGGTGCCGGGCTCGGGGACGGTTATGCCCAGGTGTCGGCTCCGGCGCCGCGCCACTCGATTCCGTCCCACGCAAGCACGTCCAGCTCGTCCCACCCCTCCAGTCCGGCGTGCTGGAGGAACACCGTCAGGTCGTGGGCGTTCCAGGCCCGGCCCACGAACACATCACCCACGGTCACCCGGCGGCCTCCTGCCTCATCGGGTGGATGGACTACGACGCGTGCTGTCGCCATGGAGCCAGCGTGGCCCGCACCCGACGGACGCGCACATCGGTGTCGGTCGACCCGGACCCGGCAGTGCGTCGGCGCGTGCCCGAGCCGTTTTAGCCGGGCCCGTTGTAGACCGTGTGGTCCTGACCCATCTGAGACCACCCCGTCACCCGTGCCGTCTTACAGCCCATAGGTCTGCGTGTGGCCGCCGTGCTGCCTTTCAAGCCATAGGTGGCCGTGTACCCGGCGGCAAATGCGGCATCATGGCCGTGCCGCTTCTGGACGTGCAGATTGACCCGCACCTGCCCGCCCCCGCACACGCCTTTGAGGCACGCGTGGTCCTCCGGGAGACGGCATTCCCCGCAGGCGGAGCGTCGTACGGGTCCATCGTCGCGAACGCCGGCGCAGCGGGGTAGGGCGACGATGGCCGCTCGATCGAGGATGTCCGCCGTACGCTGGAGAGGCTCGGGGTAGCAGCGGAGGTAGCCCATTCCCCAGACGGCATTCCCCGGCACCACGGTCTGGATCGGCGCCATCTCATTCGGCCTGGTCACTTCTCTGAACTACCGCTCTGTTCCCTCCGAGTGAGCGGTCGAGTTCATCCATGCCGTAGGCGCGGGTCTCACGACTTCAGCACATCTTCCCGATCTTCAGTGCTCGCGCCCGCTCTCCGCTGTTCTCCGGGCGGATACGCTCGGCCAGGCAGTGCCGGTGGGAGATGATGGTGTGGCTTCCTGGACCGTCGCTGCTGCGCGAGTCCAGGACGAGGGCGTCTCCACCTAGGCCCAACGTGATCGCTTCACCACAGAAGTCGCAGCTGCGGACCAGCGACTCCAGGTCGGCAGGTCGGATGGTGAGCCGCACTGATACCGGCGGATGCCAGCGGTGGATTTGCTC
This sequence comes from Streptomyces sp. NPDC058459, assembly GCF_042721685.1. Taxonomy (NCBI): domain Bacteria; kingdom Bacillati; phylum Actinomycetota; class Actinomycetes; order Kitasatosporales; family Streptomycetaceae; genus Streptomyces; species Streptomyces sp. NPDC058459. The sequence goes on from NZ_JBHXLV010000281.1 coordinate 2,329, forward strand.
GATCACTGCATTGATCTGCGAACCGATGGGTGGAAAGAGCGCGAGTAGTTCGTCATGGCTGCTCGTCGTCTGGGAGAACCGCTGGATCATGTCGATAGAGGCCGACAGACCAGCGTTCTCGTAACCAACGATCTCAACGAGCACACCCCATGGGTGATGGCTGAGGATCCTGGCCTGCACCGTCTGGCCAGGCATGAGTGCCAGACTCTCTGTCTCGAACCTTTCCATCAACCACTTCCCCATCCCTTAGCTCAGCAGGCCGCGCCTGGTGGCGCTCATGCGCACGTGTCGTCGACGTCGGAGCCCATCACCGGGCTCAGGGCTTGCAAAGCGTCATCGTATTGGTGACGGTCGAACTGGAACGGACCGAAAGCCACATAGTCGCGGCTCTTGCGGTGCGGTTGCTCAAAGGCGTCCCAGGTCACGAAGTCGGCCGTCGCGGTGATGCGGGCCATGAGCGGCCAGCATCCCCACTCGCCGCATTCGCAACCGAGAACGGGCGTCTTCGGCCCCATCGCGTTGGTGGACCGCCCGAGGAAGTGATCCTGCATCGGGCCGAACCGGAAGAACTCCGGGATCAGACCGCCATAGGTGTCACCTGCCGGCTGCATCCCGGCGGCGATCTCGAACCCGTCTATCAACTCGGTGAGTGGTGCGTTGTCGATGAGGGGGACGATCACGAGCGGGCCACCGTGGTCGCGGTGTCGGCAGTCGAACCTGATGTCATTGCTAGTCATCCAGTGATTGTGGCAGCGAAGCCATTCCTTCCGCCTGGGCGGGTTGAGCTGCGGCAATGCGCGGCATGCCGAGGTCGATCGCCGTACCGCCGGAAGCTCGTCGGTCCATCTGAGCAAGCTTGTCCTCGGCTCCAGCCAGGCTGATCCGGAGCCCTTCGACCTCCCCGAGCCAGCCCTCGGCGATGCGAACGACGAGGTTGTCGCGGATCTCCTCCAACCGGCCGCGCTGGGCCGGGTCCGGCCGGAGAAGCGAGCAACGAACGCAAGCGTGTTCGTGGATACACGCGGTGCCGTAGGCGCGGGCGCAGGTGCCGATGGAGAGCTTGCGGCGTTCGAAGTGGCCGAGGAAGTCCTCCGACTCGGCGTCGGTGGGGGTGCGATATTCCTCTGCCGGCCGCAGGGCGCGGCGGCGGGTGATGAAGGCGCGATGGGCTTCGATGGTTTTTTCTGGGTAGATCGCGTTGTAGCCCATTGTGGTGTTGATGTTGGCGTGGCCGGCGATGACCTGCGCGATGTGAGGCGGGAGGCCGGAGCGGATGGCATCGGTGATGAACAGGCGGCGGAAGTCGTGTGGCGCGAAGACCAGAGGCTGGCCGGTTGAGTCGGTGAGGCCGATGAAGGCGAGGACCTCTCCCAGCGCGCTGCGGATGAACTCGCCCGACATGCGGGATCTCTCGCCGCCGCGGTCCCACTGGAACAGCAGCGGGGACGGTGGGTTCCAGACGCGTTCCTCATAGTCGTAGGCGGACAGGAGCGGGATGGCCCCGGTCCGCGGGCCGCGGACGCGTCGGATGATGGTGGCCAGGACGTCGGCCAGTTCTGGGCTGACGAGTACGACTCGCTCCTGGTCGGTCTTGGAGGGAGCGACCCGTTGGCCAGATGGCCCAGGTACGCGGCGGACGGGCTGTTCCAGGGCACATCCTGGACTCCCCAGGGCGCGGTGAACGTGAGGGCCGGAACGCCGTTGATGGCTCCGGGGCAGACCAGCGTCTCGTACCGGCAGTCGCCGAACGAGTTCCTACCCTGCGTCAACGCCTTGCCCAGATCGAGTTCGCCGCCGGGCTCCCGGTACATTTCCTGAGCGGCGATGTCCGAGAACTGCTCGGCGGTCACCAGATGCGCGCGGGCCAGCACGCGCCCGGAGCCGCAGGGGTCGTGGAACTCCTTCCCGCCGGTCCAGACGGGCGACTCGGTGGCGAAGTAGAGCACCCTCGGCAGCTCGACCGCCACGGACGCCAGCGGCGGCTGGCGGTCCCGGCAACCGGGCTACACCTGCGATCCGCCGGGCGGCCGGCCCCCGCCGATGTAGTACCGGAGCCGGGCGAGGTGCGTGTTCGAGCCGTAGGCCACGTACCAGCCCTGTGCGGGCGGCCGGACGCCGGGGGCCGGCCGTCGGCGAACGGTGCCCGGTCGAGGACGCGCGCGGCCGAGGCGGCTTCGCCCGCCCAGGAGTGACGGCCGGTCGTGTTCTCGTCGACGACGACTTCCTGCAGGGACAGGATGTCCGGCGCGATCTCCGGATGGCGGTGACCCGCCCGCCCGACCCGCTCGTGCCGCGGGTGGAGAGCGTGAGCTTGTCCTTGTCTGCCGGTGAGGGCGGCCCGGTCAGTGAAGGGCGCGGGGTCCGCATGTGGCCGCCGGCTGGCCGGTCATCAGCGCCCAGTACCGGTCGCCGAAGCTCCAGTGCCACCACTCCGTGCGGTAGTTGACCAGCCCGGCGACGGACAGGGCAGCGGCGAGCACGGCCCGGTTCACACGGGCGAGGGGGCTGATCGAGGCGGCGTCCGTGTAGCAGGCGTCGTCGCTCTCTTCGGGGGTGGCGTTCACGCGTGTGCCCATGTCGAGTTCGGTGCCGTCGGCGTCCATGAGGGTGAGGTCGACGGCTGCGCCGGCGCTGTGCGGGGCGATCTCGGGCGGGGACACGTACCGGCTGGCGGCCTGGTGGACCCGGTCGTCGCTCCAGGTCGGGTTCGCGGCGCGGAGCTCGGCCACGTACTCCTCGAAGTAGCGCCGTTGCAGGTCGGGCGGCCGGTAACCCTCGATGTAGAGCAGGCGCAGCCCGTCAGGCAGGATCGACTGGGCGTGGACGAGCCGCTCCAGGACGCCGCGGCGCAGATGGGCGTACGAGCCGGTGGTGTCAGCTCGGAAGTCGTCGACCTGCAGGGTGCCCCGCACGTCGACGAGCGGCTCGCCGCATTCGGCGACGGGGACGGCCGCCACGCGCGGGTCGGACATCAGGACGATCGGACCGGGTGCGAGGGTGATGTTCATCCACGGCACGGCGTCCTCGCGGTAGGAGTGGCCGAAGGGTTCGATGCCGCTCTGGTCGGTGCGGCTGGAGCCGGTCACCATGACCATGTTGGAGTTGTCGGCCACGGACACCAGGTGAGTGCCGCGGTCGGGGCAGAAGCCGCAGCGCAGGGTTGGGTAGGTCGCGAACCACTTTGGCTCGCCGCCGGACCCGGTCCAGACCAGGGAGTCCAGGGGGAAGCCCACCCACAGCACCGCGGGCCCGCCGGAGATCCGCGTCTCATGGACACACGAGCACAGTTCCCTGTCAAGTCCTTGTGTTCAGGTTCAAGGTCGCGCCGGAGGCGGCCTCTGGGTGACCTACCGCCGCGCCGCTCGGGGAGCGGCCCTGCTCGCTGTAGCAGCTGACTCATCGCGCCAAAGGTAGGGGAAGGCCGTGTTGGTTCGCAGAGATTCCGGCCGTCAGCGTCCTAATCGAAGACGTTGAGCACGCGTCCGCGGATCTTGCGTTGCTCGAGCTTGAGGTGTGACAGGCGAAGTTCACCGATGGCGGTGGTCCTGGCGAGTTTGCGGGTCTCCCAGAACACCTTCATCCACTCCGGATGGGTGACTTCCCAGAGATAGATGGCGAGGTTTTCCCTGAGGAGTTTGGTGAGTTTCTTGCCGTTGAGAATGCGCTCGCGGACGTCGATGTTCTGGCGGGGGCCGAGGCACTGGACGGCGGTGAGGAGGTCCTCGCTGTCCAGATGGTCCGGCGGGATCTCCCCAGCCTCTTGGAGGGCGTCTGCGAGCTCGCGGACCTGCTGGGGTGCGGGAAGGTCCTTGGCGGAGTGGAGGGCCAGCATGGCGGCCACTGAGTCGCTGCTGGTGGGCCGCATGACGCGGCCTTCGAAACGGACTCGCTGCGCCCATTCGACGGCTTCGATCTGCTGTTGCTGTCCGATGAGCTCGGCGATGTTCTCGTCCGCCAGGGCGGCGGCGCCGGCGGGCGTGCCAGGGCGGGTGTTGCCGTGGTAGCGAGTCCAGGAGGGGTTTCCTGCTCCCCAAGAG
>NZ_JBHXLV010000282.1:0-6345 GCF_042721685.1 Streptomyces sp. NPDC058459
ACCGGGAGGCCTATCGCGTGGTGCTTCGTCGTCCTGGTTCAGGCTGTCCTAGTTCAGGACGAGGAGTTTGCGCGCTTCCGGGGAGATGGTGTCGACGATGTGCGTCGGCAACTCCTTCCAGTCGTAGAACGGCTGTTGCGTGGGCAGCGCGAACTGACTCTGCACGGAACGCCGGGGCCGGTCGGTCTCGTTCTGGCCTCCCGCGTGCAGCAGATGCGCGTTGAAGATGACCACGGCCCCGCGGGGAGCCGTGATCCGGATCTCGTCCGGATGAGGCTCCAGGGGGTCGATCATGCGCGAGAGGAACGGCTCCCCGGTCAGGTGGCTCCCGGGCAGGGCACGGGTGGCGCCGTTGGCCTTGTTAAACTCGTCCAGGCACCAGATCGTGTTGCAGGTCAGGAACGGCCTGCCGCGTCGCCGGTCCAGGTCGTGCAGGGGCTGAAGGCCCGAACCGCTGTCGGAGCGGCGGGCGTTCATCAGGTTGAGGATGATCTCCGGCCCCAGAACCCGGCGGGCGGCCTCCAGCACGACCGGTTCGACCGCGGCCTTCTGGAACAGTGGAGAGAACCTCAACAGGTTGTCCACGAACTGGACACCCGGTTCCTCGGCGTACTGATGGATCTTGCCGCGCTCCCCGAGCCAGATCGAGTCGATCGTCTCGCTCCAGAGATCGCACTCGGCATCCGAGAGGACGCCCTCGATCACCGTGTAGCCTGCCTCGTCGAGCTCTGTGCACTGCTGCGTGGAGAGCAGTCGCGCGCTCATGCGAGTCTCCTCCCGGGACCGGACCGCGCAGCGGTCGGCGATCCCTTCGTCACGTGACAACCTTGGCGTGGCGCGATCAGGACTGCGAGATCTTGTCCGAGGTGAACAGGCTTGCGGCGTCCGTCTCCGTGAGCACTCCGGAGTAGAGCCGGACCTGGCCGACCGATCCCGGCCACTGGTCGGCGACCTCGTCACGGAAGCGGGCCTGGCCAAGCGCGAGACCGCCCTCGGCGCGCCAGGCGGGCCAGTTCTCGAAGAGCGCGGCTGTGCCGGCGTCCTTGTTGCCGGGTATGTAGATCCGCACCTCGCCGGCCTCAAGGTCATACACGCCCACCACGAAGACCCAGGTGTCCAGCTCCGAGGGGGCGATGGGCTGCTGGCCGTGAGCGTGCACCCACTCCACGGGGCCGGTCTCGCTTCCGTCCACGGGTGCGGCGGTCATGTTCCAGTGCAGCTGAAAGGAAGGCTCCTCGTCGGCAGCCGCCTGGTTGATGAGCCGGGCGCCGAGGTAGAAGGGGCTGTGCGAAGGACCGTCCTGGCTGACCGCGGTGACGGCGAACCACCCGGGCTGGAGGGCGAGTTCACCACCGAGGGCGCTGCTGTCGAGGCGCAGCCACGCGGCCACGGAGAAGCTCTTGTCGGACTCGACGATGGGCGCGTCGGAGGTCAGCCACTGCGATGCCCCGTCGAGCGCGACCGCCCCGCCGAAGGTCGCACCGTCCGTCCAAGAGGGGGCACCGGTCAGGCGCAGCGGGTGTCCTTCGCCGGAGCTGTCCGCCGCCTCGGTGCCTGATGCCTCGTCAAGCTTCCACCATCCCTTGAGTCGAACCGGCTCCTGCGTGCCGGATGCGGATATCGCGCTCTCGGTCATGTGACGCCCCTTTTGATGAGCTAGATCGACTTGAGGTGCCGTGTCAGATTGCCATGAAGTCGCCATGTCCGCTAGATCAAGTTGGACTGATCGATCACGGTGAGGTTTCGTACGACAACTGGCGCCACTGTTTTGGGCGGTTGATGGGCGGGAGGATGGTTGGAGGGTTCACGAATTGTTCACAGAGGGCGAACAAGGGACCCCGGGAACGAGAAAGTCTGACCGCCTGTCAGATACAACTCTGGGTGTGTGGCGGTCACGTAGCGCGAGCTCTTTGGGTTCTTCGGCATGAATGGCTGACATGTGGTTGTCTCGCTGCTGACGACACGCCATGATCGTGATGCAGCTTGTGAGTTGGCCCACCGGTGGAATGGACTGCGCAGGAGGTTGCTCGGTGAGTTGGGCCCATTCGGCTCTCGTGGCCGAAGTGTACGAGTTTCACCTTCCCGTCGGTTACTCGAACGGAGACGTGGAGTACTACGAGCGCGCACTGGCCGGGGTCACCGGGCCGGTATTGGAACCCGCCTGTGGGACAGGACGTGTTTTGATTCCGCTTCTCCAGGCCGGATTCCGGATGGAGGGCAATGACCACTCTCCGGCCATGATCGACTCCTGCCGCAAGAACTGTGAGCAACTCGGACTTCCCGAACCGCCATTGCACACGGCAGACATGATTTCCTTTGTGCGCCCCGAGCGGTACGAGGCCATAGTCATGCCGGCTGGTTCCATCCGGAATCTCCCCGGCAGGGACGCCACCCTGCAAGCACTGCGGGCCTTCCACGCCTCGCTCGCCCCCGGCGGACGCCTCGTCCTGGACGTGGCGGCACCGCGCATGGTGCAGGGGATCCCGCCGGTCGAACTGCATGAGGAGGGGCCTTACCTGTGGTCCGTCCAGACCATGCGCTTCGACTACAACCCCGTGGAGAACCGGACCTCCCAGCTCGTCCGGTACGAAAAATGGTGCGACGGCGATCTCGTCGTCACCGAACTGCACCGCTTCACCCTGCAATACTGGGGACTTCAGGAGTTCGAACAACTCCTCGGGGCGGCCGGGTTCACGGACATCCAGGTCACGGCCGACTACCGCGAAGGCAGCGAACCGGACGCCCGCAGCGGGGACTGGACGTTCCACGCCACGCGCGCGTGAGCGCGCCGCGGTCGGCTGCCGATCGCCGCGCATTCAGCCCAGCCTCCCCAGTCCGCCGTGCCGAGCGGCCTGGGCAATCAGTCGCACCTCTGCCGCACTAGGAGTAGTTATGGACACGCGAGAGAACACCGAGTCGGTTGACATCACGTCCAGGGCGAGCGTCGAGGAGTTCCTCGTGTCCTCGTGGCGGCATGCCCTGAGCCTCGAACACATCGGTGTGGAGGACAACTTCTTCGAGATCGGCGGCGACTCGCTGGTCGCCCTGGAGGTGCTCGTGGCCATCGACGAGGCCATCGACACCGATGTCACAATCACGGACCTGTACGAGCGGCCGACCATCCGGGAACTGGCCGACTTCATCACCGGCGTGGGCGTGGGCTGACCCGTCGAAGGCCCAGCGGCGGCACCGTCCAGCGACGCGGGCCGCCGCCCCGCGGGCCGCTGTCGGGCCGCCTCGAAACGCGCCCCCGAGGACCCGGTGGCCATCCGGGAAGACCGGCCCCGCGCCCGACAGACGCTGCGGTACGGTCCCCCTGTGATCAATCAGGACGGATACTTCGGAGATCGGGTGGCCGAGCAGTACGACCGGCCCTCAAGCCCCATGTTCCAGCCCAATGTCATCGAGTCGACGGTCGACGTCCTCGCGGAACTGGCGGACGGCGGCCGCGCGCTGGAACTGGGCATCGGGACAGGCCGAATCGCGCTGCCGCTCGCCCGTCGGGGCGTTCCGGTTCACGGCATCGAGCTGTCCCAGGCGATGGTCGCCCGCATGCGGGCCAAGCCTGGGGGCGACGCGATCGGTGTGACCATCGGTGACTTCGCCACCGCCACGGTGGACACCCGGACGGACGGGCCTTTCACGCTCGCCTACCTCGTCTACAACACGATCATGAACCTCACCAGCCAAGAGGCCCAGGTTGACTGCTTCCGCAACGTCGCCGAGCATCTAGTCTCCGGAGGCCGCTTCGTCATCGAGGTTATGGTCCCTGAACTGCGCCAACTCCCCGCCGGACAGCATCTCGTGCCGTTCCGCGCCAGCGACACTCAGTGGGCCTACTCCGACTACGACGTCACCACTCAGGCCATGACCTGCCACTACATCGAGGTCGCCGACGGCCGCGGCGAACACCGCGCCGTCCCCTTCCGGTACGTGTGGCCTGCCGAACTCGACCTGATGGCGCGGCTCGCCGGACTGCGCCTGCGTGAACGCTGGGAGGGATGGACGAAGCGGCCCTTCACCCAGGACAGCACCGAGCACGTCTCGGTCTGGGAGAAACCGGCCGCCTGACCTGCTGAACGCTGCGCCCCGGCCAGGCCGCCCGCACGGCGCCCGGCCGGCAGGTCTCCTTGCAGGCCCCGGTCCGGGTGAGCGCTCAGTACGCCGGAAACGCCCAGCCTCCGGGGTAGTAGGGCTCCCTGATGCCTCGGAAGGCGGTGGACGCGCGCGCCAGCGCCCCGGGGCGCAACTCCTGTACGAGGCCGGCCGCCCCGAGCGAGGCGAGTGTCGTGCCCCCCAGGAAGGCCGCGCCGAGTTCGGCCACGCTCAGCCGAAGGTCCGGCGCTGCCCCGGTGCGCTCGCACGTGGCCTTGTCGTTGTCCGCCGCCAGACGGAAGCGGGCGGTGTTCCACGGACAGAAGTCGTCCCTGACGTCCATCACGAGGTCCAGCGGGGTGGTGTAGCGGCGTCCCGCGAGCGCCCGGTCGACGTCGACGAGCCGCGCCCACAGCCTGTCCACCTCCGACGACTGTACGGCCCGCTCGTCGGTGAGCAGGTGGGGGAGGGGCTCGTCCGTCGCCCCCTCGAACTCGATCCACGTCATTAGGTCAATCCCGGCGAGAAAGCGCCACAGTGCCGCGTACGCCTGCTGGGAGACCGCCGCCAGTTCCACGACCTGCACCGTGCTCGTGCTGGCACCGTAGATGTCCTTCCCGCTCTTGAACCTGTGGAGCGAGTAACCGGTCGTCCGTCCGTCCGGCTCCTGGTGCAGGACGCAGCGCAGGGCACTGGCACCGCCGCGGACCACCGGATGGTCGAACAGGCGGTAGTTCCAGAAGCGTTCGGTGCGGTCGGTCCAGCCCACCGCGGACGTGCGGACCGACTCGTAGACGGACTCCAGCAGCGGACGGGCCTCCTCGGGCCCGGCCGTCCGGATGGCTCCGCCGCCGAAGTCCGTGGCGGGTCGGAAGCGCATGGCGCGCTTGTCGCAGCGCAGCCGTGCCCCGCGTGAGGCCGAGGCGTATCCGTACCGGCCGTAGATGGTGGCCTCCGACGGGCGCAGCGCGGCGATCGGTTCACCGCGCTCGTGCAGGTCGTCGAGCTGCTTGCGCATCATAGAGGTCAGGATGCCGCGACGGCGGTGAGTGGGAGCCACGCCGACCCACGTGACGCCCGCCACCGGGAGGACGGCTCCCGGGACGGTCAGCTCGCGGCTGTAGGCGGCCGTGCCGGCGACGGGGGCGGCGCCGTCGAAGGCCGCGATGGTGCGGTCCAGTTCGATCACCCCCTGTTCGTTGGCGAGTTCCTCGTTGGACAGATCGCTGCCGTAGGTGTCCGTGACGACCCTGGCCCAGGCCGGGAACTCGTCATGAGTGATGGGGCGAAGTGGAAATGGATCACGCATGGGTCATGTTTAACGCATGATGGGGCCTGGCGAATCGGTATCCGGCAGAAGCGTGTACGGCTGGCGCGACGGCCGGTCGATCTTGAAGGTGATCGCGCATGCCTGCGTCTCCGAGCACCGCACGGGCCCTGAACGAACAGTCCGTCCTCCGACTGCTGGACAGCGAGGGCGCGTTGACCGCAGGGCAGCTCAAGACGCTGACCGGTCTCTCCCGGCCCACCATCTCCGACCTTCTGGAAAGACTGCGGGGTTCCGGCTGTGTCAGAGTCGTCGGCGAGACGGGCGGGCAGCGCCGCGGCCCCAACGCCAAACTGTACGGAATCGCCACCGACTTGGCGCACCTCGCGGCGCTCGACGTACGCGCCGACGGATTACGCGTCGTCGTCGCCGATCTGTCGTGCGCATCACTGTCCGAGACAACACTCCCTTTGAGTGATGGGATCGAACGGGCGGCCCCCCGGCTCGTGGCCCTGCTGGGGTCGACCGGTCCCGGCATCACGCGTTTGCACAGCGTCAGCGTGGCCGTACCGGGACCGGCCGACCCCGGGGCGTTCGAGCCGCGCGATCTCACCAGTCCACCCGCCTGGCTCCACGAACTGGTCACCGCCCTCCAGGAGGAGCTGAGGGTGAACGTCGTCGTGGCGAACGCCACCCAGCTGGCCGCCGTGGCCGAACACCGGCTGGGCGCGGCGCGCGACCAGGACGACTTCGTGCTGCTCTGGCTCGGCCAGTGGGTCAGCCTGGCCGTCGTCTTCCGTGGCACGGTGCGCTGTGGAGCGACGGGCGGCGCCCAGCAGATCGGCTTCCTTCCGGTGCCGGGCAGCCGCAGGGTGCCCGGCGCGACGGACCGCGGTGTCGGCTTCCACGCGCTGGTCGGCGCGACCGCGGTCGGTGACCTGGCGGCCGAGCACGGCTTCGGCGGCGCCGCCGAAGCCGCCGTC
>NZ_JBHXLV010000283.1:0-6334 GCF_042721685.1 Streptomyces sp. NPDC058459
CCCCCGCACGGTTCTCACCGCGGTCCCCGTGCCCTTCACGGCCACGGCCCCGTGTCTCGCTTCCGCCGACCGATTGACGGAAGGAGCGGCCGGCGGGCGGGTCCGTTCCGCCGCCCCGTGTCGGCGGTGCCGGGCCGCGCCCCCTGGCCGTGCCCCCACTCTCCCGTCCGGGCCCGCCCCGGCCCATCCGTGCGGCTACTCATCTGTGCGTCTAGGTACGGGTACTCAGGCCACCGCCTCCGGGCCCGGGGGACCGCTGTCAGTGGTGGTGGGTAAAGTCGCGGTCATGGCACGGATTGCGGTGATCGGCGCCGGGATGGGCGCGCTGGCGGCGGCCGCCCGGCTGGCCGTCGCGGGCCACCGGGTGACGGTGTACGAGCGGACGGACACGTACGGTGGCGCGGTGCGCCGCTTCGAGCGGGACGGGTTCGCCTTCGACACCGGCCCCGGTCTGCTGCCGTTGCCCGCGGTCTGGCGGGACCTGTTCCTGAAGACCGGCAAGGAGCCGCTGGAGGACCTGGTCGAGCTGGTGCAGGTCGACCCCTCCGCCCGGCATGTCTTCGCGGACGGCACCGGGGTGGCCGTCCCCAACGCCTCGCGCGCGGGCGTCGTCTCGGCGCTGGACGGGGCACTGGGCACCGGTGTGGGGCACCGCTGGGGCGACTTCCTGGTGCGGGCCCGCGAAGCCTGGGACCGCACCCGGCGCCCGCTGCTGGAGGAGCCGCTGTGGCCCGACTGGCAGGTGCTGGCGGAGCGCGAGCCCTATCCGGCGGTCCCGCACAAGCGCCTGCTGCGCACCCGCCGGGCCACCACCCTCGCCGAGGTCGCCGACTGGGAGCTGCGCGACGACCGGCTCGCGGCCCTGCTGACCGGTCATGCCCTCGCCCACGGCCTGGACCCGCGCACCACCCCGGCGAGCGCGGCCGTCCTGCCGTACCTGGAGCACGCCTTCGGCACCTGGTACGTGCGCGGCGGCCTGCGCGAGCTGGCCCGCGCGGTGTACGAGCGCTGTGTGCGGCGCCGGGTGGAGTTCGTTTTCGGCGCCGAGGTCGGTGGGATCATCGTGAAGGACGGCCGCGCGGCCGGCGTGGAGCTGGCCGACGGCACGGTGGCGGACGCCGACCATGTGGTGGCCGGCGTGGACCCGGCGCTGCTGGGCCGCCTGACGGACGGTTCGCTGGACGGACCCGGCGAGGTGCGCCCCGGTGAGCGCGGCGCGGCCCGGCTCACCCTGCTGCTGGCGCTGAAGGGCGCCCGTGAGACGGGGGCCGCGCACCGGACGGTGGTCCACGCCCCGGACGCGGAGGCCGAGCTGGACTTCCTGGCGAGTCCGGGCGGCGACTCCCCACCCGTTCCCACGGTGACCGTGCTGCGCCCCGACGACCCGGCGCTGCGGCCCGACGCCGCGCACGAGTCGGCGGTGGTGTGGGCGGCGCTGCCCACAGGCGTGGCCGGGGACGCGCGCCACGCGGAGATACTGCTCGACGCGGCCGCGAAGGCGATCCCGGCCCTGCGCGACCGCCTGCTCTGGCGCGAGGTCCGCACCCCGGACCACAACTCCGCCGAGACCGGCGCCCGGTACGGCACGGTCCCCGCCCCCTCACTGGCGGCGGGCGAGGGCGGTTTCCTGCACCCGGCCAACTCAACGCGGCTGCCCGGCCTGTACCGGGTCGGTGGCTGGTCCCACCCCGGCGGCGGGCTGCCGCACGCGGGGATGTCGGGGGCGATGGTGGCCGGACTCATCGTGGAGGGGCCCCGGTTCCGGGGCTCGACGTGAGCCGCGCTCAGAAGCGGTACCGCTCGTCGTAACCGGTGTTCTGCTGCTGGGGCCGGCCCTGGTAGGGGTACTGCTGCTCGGGCGGGGGTTCGCCGTCGTAGTTCTCGTCGGTGCGCTGCTGCGGTACCCACACCCCGCCCGCCGGGGTCTCACCCTGGCCGCCGGGGTGGTACGCGTCCTGGCCGTAGCTCTGCTGGGCGTAACCCTGCTGGGCGTAGCCGGAGTTGTCGTAGCCGCCCTCGTAGCCCTGGCCGTAGGGGTCGGCGTAGGCGGGGTACGCCTGCTGGGCGCCGGTGTCGTAGCCGTCCTGGGCGTAGTTCTGCTGGCCGTAGCCCGAGTAGTCGTAGGCGTACGTCTGGTCGGTCTGCTGGGGCTGGGCCGGGGTGCCCGCGCCGTAGACGCCGTAGGAGCCGGTGTCGTCGGGCATGGGCTGGGGTTCGTAGACCGAGGTGCTCCCGGCGGCGGTGGGGTCGGGGCGGACCGGGGTGAACACGTCGTCGTGGTCGTAGGCGTCGTCGTAGGCGTCGCCGGTGTAGGCCGGGGACGCCGGGCCGGGGTGGTCCTGGGCGAAGTCGGCGGACTCGTCCGGGTCGGGGGCGTCCAGGACCGGATCCTGGCGCTCGGCGCGGCCGCGGCGGCGCCGGGCGACGGGGCCGCCCTCCTCGTCCTCGGGGCGCTTGACGGCCCAGCCCGCGGCGAAGCCCTTGCGGAACGACAGCGTGACGTAGGTCTGCCCGACGGCGAAAGCGATGGCGCCCAGCCCGATCACGATGACCGACGGCATCAGCACGCCGACCACCACACCGAGGAACCCGGTGAAGGCGAGCAGCCGCCAGCGCAGCCGCGCCTTGTACTGCAGCAGCACCTCGCCGAGCAACCACAGCGCGACGACGCCGAACGCGATGTAGAGGACCGTCCAGCCCATGTACGCCCCTCTCCCAGTGACCGTTACGCAGTGTGTCGTACCGCGGGGTGGCCGGTCTAGGCCCGCGGGGGGTGGTGCAGGCCCAGGTTCTCGTAGATTTCCAGCGTGGCCGTGGAGTTGTTCAGCGTGATGAAGTGCAGTCCGGGCACCCCCTCGGCGAGCAGCCGAGCGCAGAACTCCGTGGCGAAGTCGATGCCCAGGGAGCGTACCGCCGCCGGGTCGTCCTTCGCCGAGAGGATGCGCTCTTTCAGCTCGGGCGGGAACAGCGCGTTGCTCAGCTTCGGCAGCCGTTCCAGCATCTTCACGCTGGTGACCGGCAAAATCTCCGGAATGACCGGGGTTTGGCAACCCGCGGCCTCGACCCGGTCCCGCAGCCGGAGGTACGACTCGGGCCGGAAGAACATCTGCGTGACCGCGTAGTCGGCGCCCGCGCGGCACTTGTCCACGAAGTGGGCGACGTCGGTGTCCCAGTCGGCGGAGCGCGGATGCATCTCCGGGAAGGCGGCGACACCCACGCAGAAGTCCCCCGACTCCTTGATGAGGCGCACCAGTTCGGCCGCGTAGGTCAGCCCCTCGGGGTGCGCAACCCAGTCGCCCATGGGGTCGCCGGGCGGGTCGCCGCGCACGGCGAGCATGTTGCGGATGCCGGCGTCCGCGTACTGGCCGATGATGTTGCGCAGTTCGGCCACCGAGTGGTCGACGGCGGTGAGGTGGGCGACCGGGGTGAGCGTCGTGTCCACGACGATCTGCTGGGTCTCCTTGACGGTGGTGGCCCGGGTGGTGCCGCCCGCGCCGTAGGTGACGGAGACGAAGTCGGGCGCGACGGCCTCGACCCTGCGCAGCGCGTTCCACAGGTTGCGCTCGCCCTGCGGGGTTTTCGGCGCGTAGAACTCGAAGGAGTACGCCGTCTTGCCGGTGGCGAGGATGTCCCGGACGGTCCGGGCGCGATCAGTCCTGGTGGATGCGGTTCCGAGGGCCATACCCGCAGGTTAGCCACGGGTGAGCGGCTGCCCAACAGGGCGCCGGCGATATGGCCGAATTGCCGGGCCTTTGTCCATCCCTTGGGACGGTTCCGCCCTCGGGCGGCGCGGGCTCAGACCTCGCGGAGCCGCTCGGCGAATTCGGCCGCCGCCGCACCGGGATCGTCCGCGGCCGTGATGGCGCGGACCACGACCACCCGGCGGGCGCCCGCGTCGAGCACCTCGTCCAGATTGGTCCGGTCGATGCCCCCGATGGCGAACCAGGGGCGCTCGGTGTCGAGCCCCGCGGTGTACCGGACCAGGCCGAGGCCGGGGGCGTGGCGGCCGGGCTTGGTGGGGGTGGGCCAGCAGGGGCCGGTGCAGAAGTAGTCCACGCCGTCCTGGGCGGCGGCCGCGGCGGCCTCCGCCTCGGAGTGCGTGGAGCGGCCGATCAGGACCCGGTCGCCGAGGATCGCGCGGGCGGCGGCCACCGGCAGGTCGCCCTGGCCGAGGTGGAGCACACCGGCTCCGGCGGCATGGGCCACGTCGGCCCGGTCGTTGACCGCGAGCAGCTTGCCGTGCCGGGCGCACGCGTCGGCGAAGACCTCCAGGTGGGCCAGCTCCTCGGCGGCCTCCATGCCCTTGTCGCGCAGCTGGACGACGTCGACACCGCCGGCCAGGACCGCGTCCAGGAACTCGGCGAGGTCGCCCTGCTCCCTGCGGGCGTCCGTGCAGAGGTAGAGCCGGGCGGCGGCGAGACGGGCGCGGGCGGTGTCGGGCATGCGGTGAGTCCCCCGGTGGTCGGTGTGCGGATGTCGGCGCGTACGGCGTCCGCGCGTACGGGCGTCAGCGCGTACGGGCATCGCTGCCGTGAGCGGCGCCGGTCGGGCGTCGTCGGGGCCCTGCCGGCGACAGGGCCCCCGACGCGGTGGGTCAGCCGGCCAGTGCCTGGGCCCGGCGCTTCACCTCCGTGCCGCGGTTCTCGCTGAGGGCCTGCGCGGGGGTGCCGGGCAGGGAGGGGTCGGGGGTGAAGAGCCATTCGATCATCTCTTCGACCGTGAACCCGTTGTCCCGCAGGAGCGTCAGGGTGCCGGTGAGGCCCTTGACGACCTTGTCCTCGTCGATGAAGGCGGCGGGGACGTGCAGCGCCCGGTTCTCACCTCTGCGTACGGCGATGAGCTGGCCCTCCTTGACCAGCTGCCGCACACGCGTCACCTCGACATCGAGCTTTTCGGCGATGTCGGGGAGGGTGAGCCAGGCGGGGACAAGAGCGTCGATCTTGGTGTCAATCTCGGTCACGACACCTAGCCTGCCATCCCCCACCGACAGCCGGTAGTCGGGCCACTCCGGGCACGGGCGCCCGGCCTACTCGACGACGGCCTGTTTCAGCGGGAGCGCGGGGTCGGTCAGCGCCTCGGCGTCCATCAGGCGGCCCGCCTCGATCAGCCGCCTGCCCTGGGCCAGGTCGCGCGGGCGGCCCACGGCCAGCAGGGCGACGAGGCGGCCCTCGCGCAGCCAGCACACGGTCCAGGCGGGGTCGGCGGGGTCACCGCGCCACACCGTGCGGTCGGCGGCCGCGTGGTGGCCCGCGTACTGCACGAACCGCCCGAACTGCTCGGACCAGAAGTACGGCACCGGGTCGTAGGGCGCCGCCTCCTCGCCCAGGATGTCGGCGGCGACCGTACGGGGGCCCTGGAGGGCGTTGTCCCAGTGGTGGACGAGCAGCCGCTCGGCGTAGCGGGCCGAGGGGAAGGAGGTGCAGTCGCCGACGGCGTACACGTCCTCCTCGGAGGTGCGCAGCCGGTCGTCGGCCAGGACGTCGCCGTGGGCGCCGAGGGCGATGCCGGAGCCGGTCAGCCAGGCGGTGGCGGGGTGGGCGCCGATGCCGACCACGACGGCGTCCGAGGGCAGCAGCGCGCCGTCGTCCAGCACCACGGCGCCGGGTTCCACGGCCGTCACGCGGACGCCGGTGCGCAGGTCCACGCCGCCGTCGGCGTACCAGGCGGTCATCGGGGCGGCGACCTCGGCGGGCAGGGCTCCGGCCAGCGGGCGGTCGGCGGCCTCGACGACGGTCACCGCGCAGCCGGCCTCGCGGGCGGCGGTGGCGAACTCGGCGCCGATCCAGCCGGCGCCGACCACCACGACCTCGTGCTGCCGGGCGAGCACCGGGCGCAGCCGCTCGGCGTCGTCCAGGGTGCGCAGCACATGCACACCGGGTGTCTCGTCGGTGCCGGGCAGCCGTACGGGTTCCGCGCCGGTGGCCAGGACCAGCACGTCGTACGGGACGGGCCCGGTGGCGGTGTCCAGTTCGTGCTCGGCGGGGCGGACGCCGAGCGCCTCGCAGCCGAGCCTCAGCTCGATGCCGAGCGAGGCGAAGTCCACGTCGAAGGCGGAGCCCTCGGCGGTGCCGAGGAGGACGGCCTTGGACAGCGGGGGCCGGTCGTAGGGCTGGTGCGGTTCGGCCCCGATCAGGGTGACGGGCCCGGTGAAGCCCTGTTCGCGCAGGGCGACGGCGGTCTGCACCCCGGCCGTCCCCGCCCCGACGACGACCACGCGCCGCCCCTGTGCCGTGCCGTCCGGAGATGTCTGCTCGCTCACGTGATCACCTTAGGTCAGCTCAGTTCTTCCACGGTGCTGGTGCCCGCACCCGGCCCGGACTCCCCTTCCCCCTTC
>NZ_JBHXLV010000284.1:0-6298 GCF_042721685.1 Streptomyces sp. NPDC058459
CCGTCACGCCCCGCCCCCGCACACTGGGCGCAGCCGCCGCACCCGCACCGGAAGGAAAACCCGCCCCATGCACCTCGATCTGAGCGGACGCACCGCACTGGTCACCGGCTCCACCCAGGGCATCGGCGCCGCCATCGCCCTGGGCCTCGCCCGCGCCGGAGCCCGGGTGGCCGTCAACGGCCGCGACAAGGAGCGCGTCTCCGCCGCCGTCGCCGAGTTCGCCGAGCAGGCTCCGGACGCCGAGTTCCTCGCGGCCGCCGCCGACGTGGCCACCGAGGAGGGCGCCCAGCGGTTGCTGCGCGAGCTGCCCCAGGTGGACATCCTCGTCAACAACCTCGGCGTCTTCGGCACCGCCGACCCGCTGGAACTCACCGACGACGAGTGGCGGCGCTACTTCGAGGTCAACGTCCTCGCCGCCGTCCGGCTGACCCGGCTCCACCTCCCCGGCATGACCGGCCGGGGCTGGGGCCGCGTGCTCTACATCGCCAGCGACTCGGCCGTCGTCATCCCGGCCGAGATGATCCAGTACGGCATGTCGAAGACCGCCCTTCTCGCGGTCGGCCGGGGCTTCGCCAAGAAGGCGGCGGGCACCGGCGTCACCGTCAACTCCGTCATCGCGGGCCCCACCCACACCGCGGGCGTCGAGGACTTCGTCCACGAACTCGTGGACAAGGACCTGCCCTGGGACGAGGCCCAGCGGGTCTTCATGCGCGAGCACCGCCCGCAGTCCCTGATCCAGCGGCTGATCGAGCCCGAGGAGATCGCCAACATGGTCGTCTACCTCAGCTCCCCCCAGGCGTCGGCCACCACCGGGGGAGCCCTGCGCGTGGACGGCGGTTACGTCGACGCGATCCTGCCCTGACCGTCCTGACGGCGCGCGTGCAGGCACCCGTCGAGGGGATACTCGGGCGGCGCGGCGGGCACCACCCCGGTCCGCTCGTAGCCGCACTTGAGGGCGACCCGGCAGGACGCCGTGTTGTCCAACTGGTGCAGCGGCTCCAGCCGGGTCAGCCCCCTGGCGAACGCCCACCCGGTCAACGCCGTCAGCGCGCGCGGGGCCACGCCCCGGCCCCGCGCCCGCGCGGCCGTCCAGTAGAGCGCCGCAGTGCCGTGTCACCCCGCCGCACCAGCACCAGTTCCGCCGCGTCCGCCGCCCGCCAGGGCCGCGGCAGCACGGCATCCCCGCTTATCACGCTTCCCCCTCCGGCCCCTCGCGTCCCCACCATGCTTGCACATCAGCCCGGTTGGGCAGATGAACCCGGACGCGGGCTCCGCGCCGGGGGAGCGAAACGGCGGAGCGGGTGGGTCCATTCGCCCGTAGGGCCCCTGACAAGCCAAAATGGCCCCGAGCGTTCGAAAACCACTGATACGGAGGAGCGGACCCATGGCGCACGAGCGAGCCGGCCGTCCGGCCGGTCCCGAGGACCTTGTCGATGTGGCCCGCCTGGTCACGGCGTACTACGCGCTGCATCCCGACCTGGACGACCCGGCCCAGCGGGTCGCCTTCGGCACCTCGGGACACCGGGGCTCGTCCCTGGCGGCGGCGTTCAACGAGGACCACATCGCCGCCACCAGCCAGGCGATCTGCGAGTACCGCACCGCTCAGGGCATCGACGGCCCGCTGTTCCTCGGCGCCGACACCCACGCCCTGTCCGAGCCCGCGCGGGTCACCGCGCTGGAGGTGTTCGCCGCGGGCGGCGTCACCGTGCTCATCGACAGCGAGGACGGCTACACCCCGACCCCGGCCGTCTCGCACGCCATCCTCGCCCACAACCGGGACCGCACGAGCGGCCTCGCGGACGGCGTCGTCGTGACCCCCTCGCACAACCCGCCCGCCGACGGCGGCTTCAAGTACAACCCCCCGAGCGGCGGCCCCGCCCCCTCCGACGCCACCTCCTGGATCCAGGACCGCGCCAACCAGATCATCGCCGGCGGCCTCAAGGACGTACGCCGCATCCCCTACGCCCGCGCGCTCGCCGCCGACACCACCGGCCGGTACGACTTTCTCGGCGCCTACGTCCGCGACCTGCCCAGCGTGCTGGACCTGGCCGCGATCCGGGATTCCGGGCTACGCATCGGCGCCGACCCGCTCGGCGGCGCCTCCGTCGGCTACTGGGGCCGGATCGCCGACGAGCACGGCATCGACCTGACCGTGGTCAACCCGCACGCCGACCCCACCTGGCGCTTCATGACGCTGGACTGGGACGGCAAGATTCGCATGGACTGCTCCTCCCCGTACGCGATGGCCTCGCTCATCGAGCAGCGCGACCGGTTCGCCCTCTCCACCGGCAACGACGCCGACGCCGACCGGCACGGCATCGTCACCCCGGACGCCGGCCTGATGAACCCCAACCACTACCTCGCCGTCGCCATCGACTACCTCTACCGTCACCGCGACCAGTGGCCCGAGGCGACCGGCATCGGCAAGACCCTGGTCTCCTCCACGATGATCGACCGGGTCGCCGGGGACCTGGGCCGCAGGCTGGTCGAGGTGCCGGTCGGCTTCAAGTGGTTCGTGGACGGACTGCTCAGCGGCGACCTCGGCTTCGGCGGCGAGGAGTCGGCGGGCGCCTCCTTCCTGCGCCGCGACGGCTCGGTGTGGACCACCGACAAGGACGGCATCCTCCTCGCCCTCCTCGCCTCCGAGATCACCGCCGTCACCGGCCGCACCCCGTCCGAGCACTACGCCGGGCTCACCGCGCGCTTCGGCGAGCCCGCCTACGCCCGCATCGACGCCCCGGCGACCCGGGAGCAGAAGGCGCTGCTCGCCAAGCTGTCCCCGGCCCAGGTCACCGCCGACACCCTGGCCGGCGAGGAGGTCACCGCCGTCCTCACCGAGGCGCCCGGCAACGGCGCCCCCATCGGCGGCATCAAGGTCACCACCGCCAACGCCTGGTTCGCCGCCCGCCCCTCGGGCACCGAGGACGTGTACAAGGTGTACGCCGAGTCGTTCCTCGGCCCGGACCACCTCGCGCGGGTGCAGGAGGAGGCCCAGGGCGTCGTCCTCGGGGCGCTCGGCGACTGAGCCCCGGCCAGGGGGCGCGGCCGGTCAGCGCCGGCCGTGTCCCCGGTCCAGCCTGTCCAGCACCGCCCGCGCCATCGCCGCCTCGCCCTGCGCGTTGGGATGCGCGGGCGCGGCGGGGGAGGCCGGCTGGAGCGGCTCGATCCAGCGCACACCGGGCGCCTTGCACATGTCGTGCCCGACCGTGGGGCCGTACGTGTCGACGTACCCCACCCCGTTCCAGGCCGCGACCAGGCGCAGCATCAGGTTGACCCGCTTCCCGGTGTCGCGCAGATACGGGAAATCACCGCGCGCGAACGGCACGGACGGGAAGCAGCCGGAGCCGTCGTCGGGCAGCAGGTCCGGGTAGCCGACCAGCAGCACCCGGGCGTGCGGCGCCCGCGCGCGCACGGCCCGCAGCACCCGGTCGACCTTGGGCGCGGTACGGGCGGCCGCGGCCGTCAACTCGTCGTATCCGGCGGCCTGGTAGGAGCGCTCGCAGGGGTTGCCCGCCGGGTCGGTGGCGCCGAGCCGGGCGCAGGTAGCGATGATCGAGCCGAAGCCGACGTCATTGCCGCCGATCTGCACCGTCACCAGGCCGGTGCCCCGGTCCACAGCGTCCAGCTGGGGCCCGTTGGTGCCCTGCGCCCGCCACATCTCGGCCGTCGTCGCCCCGGAACAGCTGACGTCCCTGAACGTGCCCACTCCGCGCCCGGCGGCCACCAGTGAGGGGTAATTGCGGTCCGAGCGGGCGCAGTTGGCGTCCGCCTGGGCCGGTATCAGCGGGCCCGAGGTGTAGGAGTCACCGAGCGCCGTGTACCGCGTACCGTGGCCGGCCGGCTGCGCGGCCGCCGGTGCCACGGAACCGGCGACCAGGGCGCACCCGCCCAGCATCGCGCCCAGCCCGACTCGCAGGCGTCCTCTTCCCGTCACTTCGCCACGCACCATGAGATCGGCCCCCTCGGACTCGGCCCGGCGCTCCCGCGCCCTCGACCGGCCTTGTATACCTCCGGGCCGCCCCCCGGGACCAGAAGCCGGACCATGTCAACTGCCGCACCGCAGGTCACCGTTGTCCCAGCGGTGGTACGGAAGACTCCAGAGGTTTTGACACCGTGTCCCGGGGGCGCGGCCGGTCATGTGGCGACCGGATGGCCCGGTCCGGACGGCACCCTGCTGCGCGCGGTCTTCATGGAACTGCGCACCGCCCGATCCGGCCGGGCGCCGGTGCCGCTCGTCAGGTGGCACCGGAGCCCCGGCCAACCGGCTGGCATGCACTGGTCAAATCTGTCACTCTTTCGGCAGTCGCGCCCGCGTGGGCGCGGCGCGGTGCTCGCAAGGCCCCGCCCCCACGGCCGCCCCGGCGCACCCCGCCCGGTCCGGCCACCGAGCAGGCCGGAACCCCGGCCGCCGCCAAAGGAGTAGCGTGTGAGACCCACCCCCCACCGGGCGCTCGCCACCGGCGTGTTCACCGCGGTCGCCCTGATCGCCCTCTCCCTCCCCGCCATCGCCGCCCAGCCCGAGACCTCGGCCGCCGCCGCGTGCACCCCCGCGCAGTCGGTCCTCAACGGCGGCTTCGAGAGCGGCACTTCACCCTGGACCGAGTCCCCCTCCGGGCTCGTCACCAGCCGTACCGGCCAGAGCGCCCACAGCGGCTCCGCGTTCGCCTGGCTCGACGGCACCGGACGCACCCACACCGACACCCTCACCCAGAGCGTCACCGTGCCGGGCGGCTGCACGACCGCCACGCTCAGCTTCTCCCTCCACGTCGACACCGCCGAGACCACCTCGTCCACGGCCTACGACAAGCTCACGGCCAGGGTCGGCTCCACCACGCTCGCCACGTACTCCAACCTCGACCGGGCCTCCGGCTACGTCCGCGAGACGATCGACGTCTCCTCGTACGCGGGCCAGACCGTGAACCTCGCCTTCACCGGCACCGAGGACTCCAGCCTCCAGACCAGCTTCGTCCTGGACGACATCGCGCTCGACACCTCGGGCACCACCACCCCGCCCCCGGCCGACTCCGTGCGCACCCCGGCCGCGCCCGCCTACACCGTCAGCCTCAGCAGCGACAGCACGGGCACCGTCTGGAACGGCCACCAGAGCGCCACCTTCACCAACGCCTCCGCCACCGCGCTCGGCGAGGTCTACCTCCGGCTGTGGGACAACTACCACGGCACCTGCTCGGCCCCGCCCATCAAGGTCAGCAACGTCACCGGCGGCACGGCGGGCGGCCTCTCCGTGGCCTGCACCGCGCTGAAGATCACCCTGCCGGCCCCGCTCGCCCAGGGGCAGAGCGCCACCATCGGCTTCGACCTCGGCATCACCGTGCCCGACGGCGCCGACCGGTTCGGCCACGACGGCGCGTTCAGCCTCATCGGCAACGCGCTGCCCGTCCTCGCGGTCCGCGACGGCGCCGGCTGGCACCTCGACCCGTACACCAACAACGGCGAGTCCTTCTACTCGCTCGCCGCCGACTTCAAGGTCACCCTTGACCACCCCAGTGGCCTGCTGGTCCCGGCCACCGGCGCCTCCACCGACACCCCCGGCAGCAGCGGCCGTACGGTCACCACGGCCACCGCGTCCAAGGTGCGTGACTTCGCCTGGGCCGCCGGGCCCTTCAGCAAGATCTCCGGCACCTCGCCCGGCGGGGTCCCGGTCAACATCTACTCCGTCTCCGGCATCAGCTCCGCCGACGCCCAGTCGATGCTGAGCACCGCCAAGAGCGCCGTCGACGCCCACGCCGGCCGCTTCGGGGCCTACCCCTACGGGGAGCTGGACGCGGTCATCGACAACAACTTCTGGTTCGGCGGCATGGAGTACCCCGGCTTCGTCCTCGACCTGGTCAGCACCAACGCCCTCACCCACGAGATCGCCCACCAGTGGTGGTACGGCATCGTCGGCGACGACGAGTACAACACCCCCTGGCTGGACGAGTCCTTCACCGACTACGCCACCGACCTCGCCCAGGGCAAGACCGGCTCCGGCTGCTGGAACAGTGTCTCCTGGGCCTCCAGCGCCGAGAAGATCACCAACTCGATGGCCTACTGGGACGCCCACTCCTCCCGCTACTCCACCGTCGTCTACGGCTACGGCAAGTGCGCCCTGCACGACCTGCGCCGCCTCATCGGCGACACCGCGATGGCCAAGCTCCTGAAGGACTACGCCACCGCCCACTGGTACGGCGTCTCCACCACCGCCGAGTTCAAGGCCGCCGCCCAGGCCGCCACCGGCACCGACCTCACCTCCTTCTGGACCCAGCACCGCATCGACGGCTGACCCCGGCCGCCGTCGGCC
>NZ_JBHXLV010000285.1:0-6235 GCF_042721685.1 Streptomyces sp. NPDC058459
CATTCATGACACCGACCCGCCATGCTCGCCTCGCGGCAAGTGGTCGCTCGTAGCGACGATGGTTGGGCCCGGGGGCTTGGATCGGGCCGGTGCCACGACAAGGCTAACAAACGGACCCCGGGGGGCATTCCCCCGTGCACGCGGTTCGTGGAAGTCAGTCCCGCAGCAGGTCCGGAACGCCGGCCGGGTCCGGCTCGTCGCGGTCGCCGGAGACGACGGTGAGCTGCTGGGTCGCCCGGGTGAGGGCCACGTACAGCACGCGCAGGCCGGCCGGGGACTCGTCGGCGATCTCGGCCGGGGAGACGACCACGGTCGCGTCGTACTCCAGGCCCTTGGCCTCCAGGCTGCCGAGGGCGGCCACCCGGTCGCCGAGCCCGGCGAGCCAGCGGCGGGCCTCCTCGCGGCGGTTCATGGCGACGACGACGCCGACGGTGCCGTCGACCATCCCGAGCAGCCGCTCGGCCTCCGCGCGGACGGTGCCGGCCAGGGAGTCCCCGGCGACCTCGAAGCGCGGCTGGACGCCGGTGGAGCGTACGGCGCGGGGGGACTCGGAGCCGGGCATGGCGAGGGCGAGGACCTTGGCGGCCAGCTCGGCGATCTCGGCCGGGTTGCGGTAGTTGACGGTCAGCTCGAACCGGCGCCGGGGACGGGAGCCCAGGGCCTCGTCGCGGGCCCCGGCCGCCTCGTCCGGGTCGGACCAGGAGGACTGGGCGGGGTCACCGACGACCGTCCAGGTGGCGTGCCGGCCCCGGCGGCCGACCATGCGCCACTGCATCGGGGTGAGGTCCTGGGCCTCGTCCACGATGACGTGCGCGTACTCGGTGCGCTCCTGGGCGAGCCGCTCGGCCCGCTCCCGCTGGGTCTCCTCGCGCACCGGCATCAGCTCGTCCAGGCCGGTGAGCTGGTCCAGCGGGTCGAGTTCGCGCTTCTTCCGGGGGCGGGCGGGGGCGCCCAGGATCGCCTGGAGTTCGTCCAGCATGGCGATGTCGTGCACGGAGAAGCCGTCCCGCCTCAGCGCGCGGGCTACCTTGCGGACCTCGCCGGGGTTGAGGACACGGCGGGCCCAGCGGCCGAGCCGCCGCTCGTCGGCCATGGCCGCGAGCACGCCCCTGGGGGTCAGCTCGGGCCACCAGGCGTCGAGGAAGGCGAGGAAGGAGTCCTCGTCGGCCACGTCCTCGTCGAAGGAGGCGCGCAGTTCGGCGGCCAGCTCCGGGTCGGTGTGCCGGGAGGCGGCGCCGGACCTGGCCCACAGGGCGTCCAGCAGCAGCTTGCGGGCGCGGGGGCGGAGCAGGTTGACCGGGGCGGTGCCGCCGAGCGCGGTGTGCCGGACGGACTCCAGCTCCCCGGCCTCCAGTTCCAGCCGCCGGCCGAAGGCGACCACGCGGAGCCGGGCGGGCGGAGCCGCGCGCTCAGCGCCCGCAGCGCCCGCAGCCCCGAGTTCGAGGGCGCCGCGCGCGGCCCGGCGCAGCACCTTCAGCATCCGGTACGAGCCCTTGGCGCGGGCCACGGCCGGGGAGTCGTGGAGCGTGGCCTCGACACCGTCGACCAGGGAACCGATCGCGCGGATGGCGACCTGGCCCTCCTCGCCGAGGGAGGGCAGCACGCCTTCGGTGTAGGCCACGAGCAGCGGGGTCGGCGAGACGATCAGGATGCCGCCCGCGTAGCGTCTGCGGTCCTGGTAGAGCAGATAGGCCGCGCGGTGCAGGGCGACGGCGGTCTTGCCGGTGCCGGGGCCGCCCTCCACGTAGGTGACGGAGGCGGCGGGGGCGCGGATGACCTGGTCCTGCTCGGCCTGGATCGAGGAGACGATGTCCCGCATGGTGTGCCCGCGCGCCTGGCCGAGGGCTGCCATCAGGGCGCCGTCGCCGATGACGGGCAGCTCCTCGCCGTCCAGGGTGGCCGTCAGCTCGGGGCGCATCAGGTCGTCCTCGACACCGAGGACCCGGCGGCCCTTGGAGCGGATGACCCGGCGCCTCACCACCCGGCCGGGGTCGACGGGGGTGGAGCGGTAGAAGGGCGCGGCGGCCGGCGCCCGCCAGTCGATGACCAGCGGGGAGTAGTCCTGGTCCAGGACGCCGATCCGCCCGATGTGCAGGGTCTCGGCGATGTCGGCGGTGTTGTCGGGACGCACGGCTCCGTCGGCGGGCTCGACGGCGGTGTAGGCGCCGTCCGGGCCCTTCTTGCCGTCCTTGCCCTGGAGCAGGTCGACGCGGCCGAAGAGGAAGTCCTCGAACTCGTTGTTCAGCCGGTTGAGGTGGATGCCGGCCCGGAAGACCTGCGCGTCCCGTTCGGCCAGTGCGCCCGGGGTACCCACATGGCCGCGCTGGGACGCGTCGTGCATCAGGAACTCGGCCTCGTGGATCTTCTCCTCCAGGCGCTGGTACACCCGGTCCAGGTGTTCCTGTTCGACGCTGATCTCTCGGTCCCGTACGGAGTCGTTAGCGCCGTGTACCGAGCCGACCGCGGAATGCTGAACCTGAGCGGCCACCGGGCCCCCTTCTGACGTGCTGGGCAGCCGTCAACCGTACGCGAAGAGGACCCGGTAAAGCTACGCGGGCGTGATTCTAGGCACCCACTAGGCGTCCACTTGGACGAGCTTCTTGCCGTCCAGGGTCATGACATCGAAGTGAGCGATCTCGCCGGGCTGCAGAGCGGTGCCGCCCCCGATGAACAGGGGGTTGCGGGCCTGCTCGGTCGTGGCACCCGGGAGGCCGTAGCCGTCCTTGGGCACGCTCCAGGAGCCGAGTGTCTGCCGCTCGCCGTTCTTGCCGACCGCGATCAGGGAGCACTTCTGCTCGCCCTTGACGCCGGTCAGCCGCAGCACCGCGTCGGTGCCCCAGGTCTTGCCCTGCAGGGCGACGGTCGCGGAGACACCGGTGCCGGTGTCCGTGCCGGTGACCTTGGTGGGCAACTGGTCGAAGTGGTCCTTGGCGGAGGCGGCCAGCGGGGTCGCCGTCCGGCTCGTACCACCACCGCTCACCGACATCACGGCCACCGGGCCGCCGATGATCAGCGCGGCCGCCGCGGCGACCAGGTAGAAGCCGCGGCGCCGCTTGCTCGCGCGCCGCTCCGCGACCTCGTCGACGAGCTTCTCGACCAGCCTCGGACTCGGCCGCGCGGACAGCGACTCCCCGATGACCGGGGTGCTGCCGGTGCCCGGCAGGTCCGCGAGGGCGGCCAGCATGGGCTCCATCCCCGCGAGTTCGTCCAGTTGCTGGGCGCACCACTCGCAGCCCGCGAGGTGCGCCTCGAACGCGGTCGCCTCGGTGTCGTCGAGAATCCCGAGGGCGTAGGCGCCGACGGTCTCGTGCTCGTTCGGCACCGGAGATCCCTGCATGGGGCCAGACATACCCCTGCCCCCCGCGCCGAATCCTCGTGTTCCCCCGTACACGCTCATCACGCCGTCACCCCCCGCTCCTCCAGTGCCAGCTTCATCGATCGCAGGGCGTAGAACACCCGGGAGCGGACCGTGCCGCTCGGTATCCCCAGGGTCTGAGCCGCCTCGTTGACGGTGCGTCCCTTGAAGTAGGTCTCGACGAGCACCTCACGGTGGGCCGGGGTCAGGTCGTCCAGCGCGTCCGTCAGCGTCATCAGCCACAGCGCCTTGTCGATCTCGTCCTCCGCGGGGATGACCTCCAGCGGCGACGGATCGACCTCCTGCGGCCGGGCCTGCCGGCTTCGGTGGCCGTCGATGACGATGCGCCGGGCGACCGTCACCAGCCAGGGGCGTACCGAACCGGTCGCCCGATTGAGCTGACCGGCGTTCTTCCAGGCACGGATGAGTGTTTCCTGTACGACGTCCTCGGCTCGCTGCCGGTCACCGGCTACCAACCGGAGGACATAGGCGAGGAGTGGTCCGGCGTGCTCCCGGTACAGAGCACGCATCAACTCCTCGTCGGGTTCCGACGACTGTGAGGGCTGCGAGGACATGCGATGTCGGGCCCTCGATCCAGGTTCTTTGGCCACGGCCGCATCCTTGCGCACGCCCACCTCCGATGTCCGGGGCTTGTCCCCGCCGGTCGCTCGCCCCTTCGTACGGGGCACGAGGCGCGGCTGTTCAAGGTGGGGTGGTGTTTTTCTCAGGAGTGGTGTGACGAGCGGGACATGCACGCACATTCCCCCCGCGCGATCTTTACATTTCCGACACGACGTCAAGTGCGGCGGGGTTGCCCCGACTTGAATTCACACAAACGCGGTGTAGCACAGATCACAGGTCGCAAGTAAACTCTCATTTGCGGCACTTGGCCCGCACCCGGACGTTCAGGACCGTGCGAGCGCCACCCGCCGCCGGTGTCTGGCGACCCGTTCCCGGTTCCCGCACCCCTCACTTGAGCACCATCGCCTGCGCCGCCCGCGGGAGGTGTCGAGATACAGCAGCGGACATCCGTCCGCCTCGCATTCCCGCACGGCCGCCCGCGCGAGGGGGTCGGTCAGGAGGTCGACGGCGTCGCGGGCGAGGACGGAGAGGAGCGCGGCAGCCGTGGGCTCCTCCGCCAGCTCCCGCACGAGCGGCCCGCTCCGCCGCGCGACCGCCCGCACCGCCAAGGGTGCGGCGGCGCGGGCGGCGCGGTTGATCCGGTCCAGGGAGTCGGCGGGAGCGCTGGAGGCGCGTACCGACCTTTCGACGTGCCGGCGCAGTTCGAGGAAGCGCGTGACCCATTCCCCGTCGGCCTGCCGCAGCCCGGTCCGCCCGGGTACCAGACCGGCCCCGACGACCCAGCCCACCAACTCCTCGACCGTGCCGAGCCGTTCCTCCGGATGCGCGGTGGCCAGCAGATCGAGGCAGCACCGGCCTGCGTCGAATCGTGGTGTACCGGGTGCCATGCGCAACGTCACCGCCTAGGCAGGAGGGCGTCTTCCCGCTCCCCTCCACAGTGCCCCTGCCGCGCGGCCTCCGTAACCCCTCGCGTCCGGGCTCATGCGGCCCGGTGACGGCTGTCGCGGCGCGGGCGTCCGTCCGGCCACAGCCGTGGGCTCCGCTTCGCCGCCAGGTCCTCCGCCCGGCCGAAGGTAAGGACGCAGGCGCAGATCAGGGTCCAGGCCAGGGCGAGGACGGGCCAGGGACTCTCCTGGAGCCAGGGGCACTTCTCGTCCGGGACGTCGTAGCGCCAGAGCTGGCCCCGGAGGGTGGAGGCGATCAGGACGCAGAGGTTGTGCCAGAGATGGATGGTCACCGCGCGGGAGTTGAGCAGGGTGATCAGGCGGTCGAAGGGGCGCAGCGGGCGTGGCCAGTCGGTCCAGGCCGGGCGGATGTGCAGCAGCACGGTGGCGAGGGACCACAGGGACTGGGCGAAGACGAGGAAGACGTCGATCAGCGGGGCCGGCAGCGGCGCGACCACCATGAACAGCGAGACCAGCGGTAGCCCGACCCGGCCGAACCGCCCCGGGGGCACGCGTTCCAGGACGGCCCGGCGGTGTTTCCAGATGGCCTGCGTGGTGCCGTAGGACCAGCGGTAGCGCTGGGACCAGAGCTGCCGCACGGACTCCGGGGCCTCGGTCCAGGCGCGGGCCTTCTCCGCGTAGACCACCCGCCAGCCGTCGCGGTGCAGGGCCATGGTGATGTCGGTGTCCTCGGCGAGGGTGTCGTCGCTCATCCCGCCGGCCCGTTCCGGCGCGGTGGGGCGCAAGGCCTCCACCGCGCCGGGGATGGTCGGCATGCGGCTCAGCACGTCGTACATCCGCCGGACTCGCTGGCGGCCGGGCTGGGCGCGGTGGTGCTCGGCACCGGGGACGCCTCGGTGGACGCGGTGGCGCTGGGCGTCGGCGGCGCGCTCGCCCCGCCGGGCGCGGGCGGCGCGGACCGGCCCGGTACCGGGCTTGCCGAGGCGGGCGGCCGGGCCGCCGTGGTGGCAACGGCGTCGGCTGCGGCGCTCCGCCGTGCCGGTACGGGTACGGCGGCGACGGTGGTAGCGGCGGCGGTGGCGGGTGCGGCACCCGGCGCGGCGGGCCCGGTGCCGGTGCGGTCGCGGCCGCCGCTCCCGGGCGCGGCCGGGGCCGAGGCGCTGGGCCGGGGTGAGGTGTCGACCCGGCTCGCGGGCTTGTCCTCCTTCTGCGGCACCGGCAGCCAGGGCGCGGAGCTTCCGGAGAGCAGGGTGACGCCGATGACCCCGGCGTAGCCCGCGCAGAGCCCGGCGACCAGCAGGCCGAGCTGCCGGAAGGTGCGGCCGCGGCGGCCGGACTCGTCCACGAACACCGGCCGGTCCGAGCCGTCGGCGGCGCCCGCCCGGTCGGCGGG
>NZ_JBHXLV010000286.1:0-6231 GCF_042721685.1 Streptomyces sp. NPDC058459
GGGCCGGTTCTTCCCGGAGGCCCGCCTCAGGCGGCCGGGGGCGGCAGGACGCGTGCGTCTGCGTACATGATCGGCACCCTAGGCAGCGGTGCCCCGCGCCGACAACTCCCTTTCCGGGCCGCCCTCCGCGACCGGTTCCGCGAGCCCCTCGACGGGCGCCGAGGACTGGGCGACGAACGCGCCGACGAGGACGACCGCGCCCCCGGCCACCTGCGGCAGCGACAGACGCTCACCGAGCAGCACCCAGGCCAGCACGGTCGCGATGACCGCCTCCAGACACGCGACGACCCCCGCGACCTGCGGCGACAGCCGCCGCACCGACAGCACACCGGTGACGTAGGCGACGACCGTGGCGACGAGCACGATCCAGGCGAGCAGCAGGAGAGCGGGCACGGGGGTGCCGTCGAGGTGCGCGGTGCCGGTCAGCACGGACCGGTCCATGGTCCAGGGCCGGGCGACGACCGTGAGCACGGCTGCGCCGACCAGCAGGCCGTGGGCGATCACGCCGAGCGGATCGGGTGCCCGCTCCCCCGCGTCGCCGCCCTGGTCGGACAGGACGAAGTAGCCGACCTGGCAGCAGGCGGCGCCGAGGGCGAACAGCAGGCCGAGCGCGTCGAAGCGCAGCCCGGACCACACCTCGACCACACAGGCGAGCCCCCCGGCCGCGAGGACCACACCGAGCGCGGCCGCCCTGGTCACCGGCCGCCGCTGCACGAACCGCACCCAGCCGAGCACCAGCGCCGGGGCCAGGTACTCCACGAGCAGGGCCACACCGACCGGGATGCGGGAGATCGCGGCGAAGTAGCACGCCTGCACTCCGGCGACCGCGAGGAGCCCGAACCCGGCGAGCAGCGCGGGGCGTTGCCGCACCAGGGCGCGGTGCCGCACGGCCAGCGGAAGCATCACCAGGGCGGCGCCGGTCACCCGGAGCCAGACGACGTGCAGCGGGTCCAGGCCCGCCTCGATCAGGGGCTTGGCCGCGACTCCCGACCCGCCGAAGGCCAGGGCCGATGCCAGCGCGAGGCCGAGCCCCGCGTCGCGGCCGTGGCCGCTCTCACTGTTTCCGGACGTACGCACGCGCACATGATGACAGGCGATGACATGAGCGTCACCCTCGTTGACACCTGTCTCAGGGGGTGGACCTGCCCGCCCGCCTCAGCGGGGCGCGGGGTGAGCCGTCAGGCGACCCGCCGGGACTCCGGCGTGCGCCAGGACCTCGACGGCGCGCGAACGGGGGTCGGCCACCAGGGCCGCGAGCAGCTCCACACCGGTGGCGTGGGGTGCGCCCCGGCGGGCGGCACGGCGCCGGGCGTCGCGCACGGCCTCGGCCGCGAGGGCGGACCAGCGCTCGGGACCCTCGAAGGTGCCGTGGCCGCGTACCGGCCCGGGTCCGGCGCCCGGCGCGTCGTCGCCCTCCGCCCCGCGCTGCCAGCCGATTCCGTAGCCGATGCTGCGCTGCACCAGATAGCCGAGCAGCCGGACCAGTCGAGGGCCGATGGCGGCACGGGCCCCGGGGTCCGTGTCGAGGAGCGAGTGCAGCAGATGGGCGGTGTCGATCTGACGGTCGCCGTCCCGCACGGCGCGCCGGCGGGCACCGGCGACGACCGCCGCGAGCGTCGCGTCGAGACCGGTGCCGTCCAGCTCGCCGGCAGCGCCCTCGTCAGGGACGGGCCGGCCGACTGCACGGGGTTGCACGCTGGTACGGGATTCCACGGTCCCACCCCATCAGTCACGGCCGCCTCTTCACATCCGCGAGGGGAACCATTCGCGCGTGCCACGCAGAGTGGAGACCCGCGCCCGGCACCTCCTCCTCACGGATGAGGCCGGGCCCCACGCCCCTCGGGGCAACCCCGTCGCGCCCCCGTCGCGCACCTGAGCCTCGGCCTTCGTCAGGCTCGGTCCTCGTCAGGCTCAGTCCTCGTCGGCGAGGATGAGGTACAGCTTCTTGCGGGCGTCGTTGAGGACGGCCAGCGCCTTGTCACGCTGTTCCTTGGTGCCGGTCTTCCACACCTGGCCGAAGGCTTCCATCAGACCGGCCCCGGCCTGGCGGATCTCACCGAGCGCCTCCCAGTCGACGCCGCGCGAGGCCTCCTCCCAGGGGGCGTCCGGGCCCTCCTCGGCGGCGGTGCGGCCACTGTCGGTGAGGGCGAACAGCTTCTTGCCGCCCTCGCTCTCGCTGGCGATCAGGCCCTCGTCCTCCAGCAGTTGCAGCGTCGGGTAGACCGAGCCGGGGCTCGGCTTCCACGCGCCGCCGCTGCGCTCGGCGATCTCCTGGATCATCTCGTAGCCGTGCATGGGCCGGTCCTTGAGCAGGGCCAGGATCGAGGCCCGCACATCACCGCGCCGCGCCCGCCCCCTCGGCCCGCCACGCCCGCGGCCGCCGCCGAAGCCGGGGCCACCGAAGCCGGGGCCGCCGAACATCGGCCCGCCGAACCCGGGACCGCCCGGCCCGAAGGGCCCGAACGCGCTCCGCTCCCCCTCGGATCGACCCGGTCGGTGCGGACCGGGACCGTGGGCCCAGGGGCCTCGCGTGAATCCATGACCGTGCATCACGATCACTCCATCCTGTCGTTGATCCATCACATACGATCGCGTTCCTTACGCGACAAGTCGACGATATATCGCTGAGATGCTCGTCGACAAGCCCCTGCCGCGAAGAAAGTGGTTGCCCGCCCCCGACGCCGCGGGCATACGATCGGCCGCATGAGGACACGTCCGGTACAGATCTCGGTCAAGGCCCGGGACAGGTCCGCGCTGGGCCGGTTCCGGGCGGCGGCGCTCGGCTGGAAGGTCACCGGGGACACACCGGACGAGCCCGACGTCGAGCCCGAGGGGTTCGGCGTCCTGGTGCCGCTGTAGCGCGGAGGCCCTGTGGCCGGCACCTCTTCCCCGCCCCTGACAAGCGAAGAACGACGAAGGCGCACCGACTTCATGACCGCACCCGACCCCAAGGCCGACCTGCTGCGCTACCTCCGGTCCGCCCGCGAAGCCCTGCTGTGGAAGCTCGACGGGCTCTCGGAGTACGACGCCCGCCGGCCCCTCACCCCGACCGGCACCAACCTCCTCGGGCTGGTCAAATACGCGGCCGGGATCGAGCTGGGCTACCTCGGGGACACCTTCGGGCGGCCCTCGGGCGAGCCGCTGCCCTGGCTGACGGGGGATGCCGAGGCCAACGCGGACATGTGGGCCACCGCCGAGGAGTCCCGCGCGGACCTCGTGGGGCTCTACCGCCGTGCCTGGGCCCACGCCGACGCGACGATCGAGGCGCTGCCGCTGGACTGCGTGGGCCGGGTGCCGTGGTGGCCGAGCGGCCGGGACGAGGTGACCCTGCACCACGCCGTCGTACGCGTCCTCGCCGACACCCACCGGCACGCCGGCCACGCCGACATCGTCCGGGAGTTGCTGGACGGCGCGACCGGGATGGACCGGGGGAACACCGGCCTGCCGTCGGACGACCCCGCCTGGTGGGCGGCGCACCGGGCACGGGTGGAGCGCGCGGCGAGGGAGGCGTGACCCGTGGCGCACCAAGCCGCCCAGCGTTTGCCAGAATGGCACCCGGCCCCCAGGTGAGGGCCGCCGCCGAAGTGTGAGGAACCCGCATGACCGACCTGGCCGCCACATCGCCGCAGAGGGAGATCGCCCGGGATCTCCAGGTGCCCGAGTCCTTCGACGCCGCGCAGGAGATCGAACGCCGGATCGCCTTCCTCACCGAGCGGCTGACCTCCACCGGCCTGCGCTCGCTGGTGCTCGGGATCAGCGGCGGCGTGGACTCCACCACGACCGGCCGGCTGTGCCAGCTCGCGGTCGAGCGGGCCCGCGCGGCGGGGCACGAGGCGACGTTCTACGCGATGCGGCTGCCGTACGGCGTCCAGGCCGACGAGGCCGACGCCCAGCTCGCGCTGGAGTTCATCCGCCCCGACCGGACCCTGACCGTCGACGTGCGGCCCGCGAGCGACGCCGCGCTGGACGCGGTGGTGGCCGGCGGCACCGTCTTCCGCGACGCGCACCACCAGGACTTCCTGCACGGCAACATCAAGGCCCGCCAGCGCATGATCGCCCAGTACGCGGTGGCCGGCGCGCACGACGGCCTGGTCGTCGGCACCGACCACGCGGCGGAGGCGGTCTCCGGCTTCTTCACCAAGTTCGGCGACGGCGCGGCCGACGTCGTCCCGCTCACCGGACTCACCAAGCGCCGCGTCCGCGCCCTCGCCGAGGCCCTGGGCGCCCCCGCCGAGCTGGTCCGGAAGACGCCGACCGCCGACCTGGAGACCCTGGACCCCGGCAAGGCCGACGAGACGGCGCTCGGCGTCACGTACGACGACATCGACGACCTCCTTGAGGGCAAGCCGGTAGCGGAGCCCGCCCTCAGCACCATCATCGACCGCTACCGCCGCACCGAACACAAGCGCCAACTCCCGCTGGCCCCCTGAGCGGCGATGACCATGACCGCCGACTTTCGGCCGAGGCCACCCGCCCCCGACTGGCCTTGGCCGTCCGGCCGTCGGACCCCCTAGGGTCTGCGCATGCGCATCCGAATCGTCGACGCCTTCGCCGCCCTCCCCTTCACCGGCAACCCCGCCGGGGTCCTGCTCCTGGACGACGTGTTCCCTGACGACGGCCGGCTCCAGCAGGTGGCCTCCGAGGTCAACCACTCCGAGACGGCCTTCGCCCACCGGCTGCCCGAGGGCGGCGAGGCCGACTGGGCGCTGCGCTGGTTCACCCCCGTCACCGAGGTGGCGATGTGCGGGCACGCCACCCTCGCCACCGCGCACGTCCTCTACACCACCGGCGCCCACGAGGGCCCGGTGCGGTTCGCCACCCGCAGCGGTGTCCTCGTCGCCACGCCGGAGGCGGACGGGGAGATCACCCTGGACTTCCCCACCGCACCGCTCACCGAGGTGGAGATCCCGCAGGGGCTCGCCGAGGCGCTGGGGGCCGCGCCGGTGGCCGCGTACGACACCGGACCGGACGTCGGGGACCTGCTGGTGGAACTGGCCGACGAGAAGACGGTGCTGGAGCTGACCCCGGACCACCGGGAACTCGCCGGCCGCTCCGGCCGGGGTGTGATCGTGACCGCCCGCGCGGAGGACCCCGCACTGGGCGCCGACTACGTGTCCCGCTGCTTCTTCCCGAACGTCGGCATCGACGAGGACCCGGTGACCGGCAGCGCCCACACCGCGCTCGCCCCCTACTGGTCCCCGCGCCTGGGCCGGGACGACCTCACGGGCCTCCAGGCGTCCCGCCGCAGCGGCCTGATCCGCACGGGTCTGCGCGGCGGGCGCACCCTGCTCCGGGGCCGCGCGGTCACCGTCATCGAAGGCGAACTCCTGGCGTGACCCTCACGGCGTCGGCAGCCACCCGACCTTGCCGGCCAGCAGGGCGTAGCCGACGAAGGCGCCGATGTCCAGCAGCGAGTGGGCGACGACCAGCGGCCCGACCCGGCCCCACCGCCGGTACAGCCAGACGAACACCACGCCCATCACCAGGTTGCCGATGAAGCCGCCGATGCCCTGGTAGAGGTGGTACGAGCCCCGCAGGACCGCGCTGCCCACCAGCGCGGTCCCCGGACTCCAGCCCGACTGGCCGAGCCTGCGCAGCAGATACCCGACGACGATGACCTCTTCGAGCACCGCGTTCTGCACCGCCGACAGCACCAGCACCGGGTACTTCCACCACACGTCCGGCAGCGCCTCGGGCACCACGGTGAGGTTGAAGCCGAGTCCGCGCGCGGCCAGGTAGAAGGCGATGCCGGTACTGCCGATCACGGCCGCGACGGCGGCGCCCCGCGCCAGGTCGGACCAGGGCCGCCCCCGGTCGAAGCCGATCACCCTGAGGCTCTCGCCCTCCCGGCACAGCAGGTAGGCCACCAGCGCCACCGGCACCAGCGCGGACGCGATCCCGAAGAGCTGCCAGGCCAGATCGAGCCAGGGACGGCCGGGCGCGGCGGAGGCGTTGAGGGTGGCCGCCTGGTCCTTGAGCCCGCCGGGTCTGGTGACCGAGCCGACGAAGCTGATGAGGGCGGACACCCCGCTCGCGCCGAGCGAGAGCGCCAGCACGATCAGCGTCTCGTCCCGCAGTGTCCGCCGGGAAGGCTGCTGCCATGCCATGGACTCGGCCACCGGTTCCGCCTCCACCCGCGTTCCGGGCGCCGGGCGGCCCACCTGCCCCCGTACGCCTGTTGTCCCGCAAAGGATCGCAGAAGGACACGGCCGGCCCGCGCACCGGGTGGCC
>NZ_JBHXLV010000287.1:0-6195 GCF_042721685.1 Streptomyces sp. NPDC058459
GCGGTGATGTCCGCCCCGGCGGCCTCGACGGCGACGAGTGCTTCGCTCACCGGGTCACTTCACCGAGACCTGGGAGATGTCCAGCACGCCGGTCCAGTCGCTGATCACGATGTTCTTGACGTCCGAGCCGTACAGCCGCTTGTAGACGGGGTGGAACAGCGGGACGACGAGGGCCTGGCCGGCGATCTTCTTGTCCAGCGCGCCCCAGCGGGCGGCGGCGGCGTTCAGGTCGGTCAGCTTGTTGATGGCGTCGATCTCGGTGTTGACCGACGCGTCGTCCAGCAGGCCGTTGTTGAAGTTCGCGCCGTCCTTGACGATCTGGCGGCCGTCGAAGATCGGGGCCAGGAAGGGGCCGCCGGAGGGCCAGTCGGCACCCCAGTGGGCGAGGAAGAAGCCGGGCTCGGTCTTGACGCTGTGGATCTTGTCCCGGTAGTCGTTGTCCTCAAGGCCCTGGAGCTTGACCGTGATGCCGGCCTTCTTCAGTGCGTCCTGGAGGGCGGTGGCGATCTCCGGGCTGGTCTCGAAGTCCTTGCTGTTGGAGTGGGTGAGGGTGACGGTCAGCCCGGTCGGGTGGCCGGCCTCCTTCAGCAGCTCCTTCGCCTTGGCCGCGTTGCCGGACCTGCCCGCCGGAAACAGGTCGTGCGGGGTGTACCCGAAGGACTTCTGGTCGGGCAGGAAGGTGGTGGCCGACTCGGCGAGCGCGGACCCGCCCGCCGCGTTGATCACCGAGGAGCGGTCGACGGCGTACGAGATCGCCTGGCGCACCTTCGGGTCGTCGAACGGCTTCACCTTCGGGTTGAAGGCGATGTAGTTCGTGTAGCCGAAGTGGCCGGTGCCCACACGGGCGGCGAGGCCCTTGTCGCCGCTGACCCGGGCGAGTTCGGCCGGGCCGAGGTTGGTGTCGGTGGTGACGGCGGCCTTGTCGGCGCCCTGGGAGGCGGCGAGCCGCTGGTTGATGACGGAGGAGTCGAGCCCGGACCGCACATCGACCTTGTCCGGGTACGCCTTGCGCTCGTCGTCACCGCTCCAGTGCGGGTTGCGCTCCAGCAGGACGCGCTCGCCGTCGTTGCGGTTCTCGACCACCCGGTACGGGCCGGAGGAGACCGGGTGCTGCTCGTACTTGGTGCCGGTGTCCTTGCTCTTCGGCACCGGCGTGAACTGCGTCTGGGTGGCGAGGAACGGGAACTCGCCCTCGGGCTTGTTCAGATGGAAGACGAGGGTCCGCGCGTCCGGCGTCTCGATCGCCGAGAGACCCTTCTTGTCCTTGTACGGGCCCTGGTAGCCGGCGGCGCCGGTCAGCCAGTCCCGCAGGTAGGGCGCGCCACCGGAGAGTTCGGGGGCGAAGGACCGCTCGACGCCGTACTTGATGTCGGCCGAGGTGATCGGCGTGCCGTCCTCGTACTTCAGCCCCTCCTTCAGGGTGTACGTCCACACGGTCGCGTCCTTGTTGGGGCGGCCGGTGTCGGTGGCGAGGTCGGGGACCACCTTGGCACCCTCGGCGCCGTTCTCGCGGTTGCGCGTGGTGAGGGTGCGGAAGACCAGCGAGGGGACGTTGCCGCCGCCGGAGGTGTAGAGGCGGGCCGGGTCGAAGTCGGTCTGGGCCTCGGCGTTCAGCACGGTGAGGGTGCCGCCCTTGTGGGGCGCGGCGTCGCCACCGGCGCCCTTGGCATCGTTGTCCTCAGGACCGCAGGCGGCGACGCCCGCTGCCACGGCCAGGCTGACGGATGCCGCTGCCACGCGGCGCGCTATGACGGACGGTTGACGCATCGGAAATGACGACCTCTCGGGGGGACCCTCGGGGCATCCCGAGGGGTGAGACATATGGACGAGGAATGAGACACCCGCGGACAGGCGTCGGCCCCGGCGTCAGTCGTCGAGAGGGCCCGCGAAAGAGATCACGGGCGGCGGGGAGAAAAGGGCACGCATCGACGCGGACGCCAGGGAGGCGGTCAGCGACAGTCGATGTCGGCCACGCAGAGGGCGGTCACACCGATGAGCGCCAGCTCGATGGCGGCGCTGCGGAAGACGGCGTGACGGGACCACATGCGCAGAAATATGAACGAACTTGCGACTCATGTCAATGTGACATGAGTCGGACCCGTCCGCCCCTGCGCCCACTTGCGCATCAACTCTCAGGGTAGGGCCAGGCGTTGGGCAGGCAGTGGATTCCGTCGTGGTCGAGGAACTTGGTCTGCTGCTGCATCACCGGGGCGAGCTGGCCGTCCTTCTGGCACATCACGTGCCCGTACCCGAGCCGGTGGCCGACCTCGTGGTTGATGAGCATCTGCCGGTAGGGGTAGATCCTGGCGCCCCCGTAGGTGACGCTGCCCTGTGCCCAGCGGTAGGCGTTGATCATCACGCGCTCGGTGGCCGCCGAGTCGCAGGAGACGTTGTCCTCGGTGGTGTCCAGGCCCGACTTGGCGCACCACACGGCGGTCGTGCCGGGGCTGGCCAGCGTGATCACGAAGTCCGGCTTGCCGGTGGAGACCCGCTCGAAGGCGCGCTCACCGTGGTGGGCCCAGCTCCGGTCGTCGTTGAGGGTGCGCTGCACGGCGTCGGCGAACAGCGCGGCGTCCAGGCCGAGCCCCTGCTCGACGTCGACCCGGTAGGTCATCCTCACGCCCTTGCCGGGCGCCTCGGCCGAGCCGGGCACCGGGTCGAGCTTGCCGGACCCCTTGAGGGCGGCCCCCAGGGGATAGAGACGGCCCATCTTCTGGGCGTAGGTCAGCGGGACGGCGCTCGGCGCGCTGGAGGGGACGGCCTGGGCAGCGGGCGGCGGCCCGCCGCCGGCGGCCTGGGCCCGGGACTCGCCCCGCGCGCGGCCGTCGGCCACCTGTCCGGCGACGACGATGGCGAGCACGGTGGTCACGGCGGCGGCCGCGACCCCGGTGAAGGCCCGCCCCTTGCCGCCGGGCCGGACCTCCGGCGCGGCTGCCGGGGGCGGCCCGCCATCGTCCGGCGCGGTCCTGGGCTCCGGCACCCGGGCAGGCCGGGCCGACGCCGGCGCGGCGCGCTCCGCGAAGGCGTCCAGGTACTCCCTGCGGGGGCCGGGACCCACGTCCGCCGGCTCCGCGCGCCGCTGCCGCGGGAAGGGCGCCGGGGCGGGACGCCGGGCGGCACCCTGAGCGCCCTGAGTACCCCGCGCCCCCTGTGTGCCCCGGCCCTCGAACTCCCCCCAGCCGCCGCCCGTCTCACGCTGCTCGGGATGACCGCCGCGCGCCCGCCCGGACCCCTCGGCGACACCGCCCGGCGCCCGGTCACGAGCCCCGGCACCGCCGTCCCGGCCGGGCGGGACGTGCCCTCCGGCACCGCTCACGGCCGCGGCGGAGGCGTCCGCGCCCCGATGCCCGGCACTCCGCGACTCGCCCGCCTGAGGACCCCGAGGACCCTCAGGGCCCGGAGCGGCCGGCCCGTCACCCCTGGAGTCCTGACCGGCGCCCGGCGGACGCCGGCGCGCGGCGAAGTCACCCGTCCCGGTGACACCCCCGGCGGCCCCCGCCGCCGTGTCCGTGTCCTCCCTGGCCGAGGCGTCCCCCTTGGGAGCCGGTCCTCGGCGGCTGTGTCGTCCCACCCCTGCCCTCAGTTCTCCGCGTCCGTGGCGCCCACCGCGGCGCTCTCCACGAGAAGTTCGCGGAACGCCCTGGCCACCAGTTCCGGGTATTCCATCATCGCCACGTGCCCGGCGTCCGGCAGGGACAGCAGCGTCGAATCCCTGAAGGAGCGGGCGGCCTTGGCGGCCATACGGAAGCCGACGAGTTGGTCACGGCCACCGTAGACCAGCAGGGTCGGCGCGAGCACCCGCTCGGCCTGCCGCCACAGCCCCTGCTGCCCGCCCAGGGTGTACGCGTCGATGATCCCGCGCGCGGAGCGGGCCATCGCGTCCCAGAAGTACGGCAGCCTCAGGCGCCGTTCCAGCTCCTCCACCGCGTACCGGACCGCCTCCGGCGACACGCTCGCGGGATCGCCGTAGCAGAGCGCCATCGCACCGCGCACCCGCTGCTCGGCGGTCCACTCCCGGGTGATCCGGTTGAACAGCGCGGCCACCCCGGGCACGCCCAGCAGCGCGGTGGGGGCGGCGCTGCGCTGGATGCGCAGCTCCGGCAGGGCGGGCGAGACCAGCGTCAGGGTGCGCACCAGGTCCGGGCGGACGGCGGCCACGCGCGTGGAGACCGCGCCGCCCAGGGAGTTGCCGAAGAGATGGACCGGGCCGCGGCCGGCCGCGTCGAGGTGGCGGATGACGGCACGCGCGTGCCCGGTGACGGAGTAGTCGCCGTCGTCCGGCGGCGGGGAGTCGCCGAAGCCCGGCAGATCGACGGCCTCGGAGTCGACGGCATCGTCCAACTCGGCCATCAGCAGGGACCAGTTCTGCGAGGAACCGCCGAGCCCGTGCACGAACAGCGCGGGCTGGAGGCCCTGCCCTCGGGGCGGCCGGGACCGGACCGTCAGGGTGACCCCCGGCAGTCGCACCGACCTCATCCGCTCACCCTCGCCCACCCTTACGGGTGCGACCCGGGGGAGCACGCTCGCGGCCGGCACGGAAGGTGACTCGGTCGAAGACATGCGGCAATGTTACGAGACGATCACACCGGGGCTCATGTGTTCGCCCTCACAGGGCGGGAGGGCGGGGGCGGGTGCCCGTCTCCCCGATGGCGTGGCGTCGCCCTGGTCCGTCTCCTAGGCTCGTATGACAGCGCTCCCGCAGGGGTGCCCGCCCGGTCCCGAGGTTGCCGGAGGTTCCTGTACGGAAGCTGGAAGAACGGGAAGGAAGGGAGGCCGTCATGGCCCACGACCCCACCGAGCCGGACGAGATCGAGAGCCCGGAGGACGGCGGCGAACGGCAGATCTCCGTGGAGGCCCCCGAGCGTGACGCCGTCGAGCAGCGCGCCCCCCTCACGGAGGAGCGGGACGAGCCGCTGAGCGGCGTGGACCCGGACCGGGGCAGCGAGGGCGACCGGATCGAGCAGGCCCGTGTGGTCAGGTCCGACGAGGAGGACTACCGCTGACCGGGCGGGCACCGGGCCGGGTACCACGGCTTTCGCCGTCGTCCGGTACGTGAAATTCTGCGCTCGCACCGCGCACACCGGGGTTACCGAAAAGTACGATGGCCGCGCGGCCCTGCACCGCATGAGTGACGACACTGGGAGGCGGCGTGACAGCCATCGAGCAAACAGAGGCAGCACGCCCGCGCGGCACCCGTCTGCCACGCCGAGCCCGGCGCAACCAGTTGCTGGGGGCGGCCCAGGAGGTCTTCGTCGCCCAGGGTTACCACGCGGCCGCGATGGACGACATCGCCGAGCGCGCCGGGGTCAGCAAGCCGGTGCTCTACCAGCACTTCCCCGGCAAGCTCGACCTCTACCTCGCCCTGCTGGACCAGCACTGCGAGGCACTGATCCAGGCCGTGCGCGCGGCACTCGCCTCGACGACCGACAACAAGCAGCGCGTACGGGCGACCATGGACGCCTACTTCGCGTACATCGAGCACGACGGCGGCGCCTTCCGCCTGGTCTTCGAGTCGGACCTGACGAACGAGCGGGCCGTGCGCGAGCGCGTGGACAAGGTGACCAACGAGTGCGCCGAGGCGATCTGCGAGGTCATCGCCGAGGACACCGGCCTCTCCCGCGCGGAGTCCATGCTGCTCGCCTCCGGCCTCGGCGGACTCGCCCAGGTGGTGGCCCGTTCCTGGCTGCACAGCGACCGCAGCGTGCCCCGCGACCAGGCGGTGCAGCTGCTGGCCTCGCTGGCGTGGCGCGGCATCGCCGGTTTCCCGCTGCACGGCACCGACCACCACTGACGCGCGGCCCGCTCGTGCGGCGTGTTCGCTGATGGCGTTCCCGCCGGAGGCGTACGCGTCCCCGCACCGGGCTAGTGTGTGCTGCGTACGGCGCGGCAGATCGCGCACATCACTGACCGTCGGAGGGACATAGCCGTGGAGGTCAAGATCGGCGTGCAGCACGCGCCCCGCGAGATCGTTCTGGAGAGCGGTCAGAGCGCCGAGGAGGTCGAGCGCGTCGTGGCCGACGCCCTGGCCGGCAAGTCGCCGCTGCTGAGCCTGGAGGACGAGCGCGGCCGCAAGGTCGTGATCCCCGCGGACCGTCTGGCGTACGTGGAGATCGGCGCGCCGACCGTGCGCAAGGTCGGTTTCGGCACGCTGTAGGCGCGACACCTGTGAAGGGCCCGGCGGCACAGTGCGCACTG
>NZ_JBHXLV010000288.1:0-6164 GCF_042721685.1 Streptomyces sp. NPDC058459
ACTCCGAGCTGATGCCGAGTTCCCGGGCGACCGCAGTGACCGTCTTCCCTGAGGAGTCGACGAGCGCGATCGCGTCTCGCTTGAACTCCTCGGTCGACCTCTTCGTGTACTTGCTTCCCACCTGGTGCTACTTCCTCTGGAACCTCAAGATCCCAGTCTCCAGGTGTCCACGATCAAGGGGAAGCTTCAGATCGACCACCTGCGTGAAACGCGGACTCGGGGTCGATCCCGTCTGCCGGGAGCTGGACCTGTCGCCGTCGACGTACTTCGCCCGCAAGAAGCGGCCGACGTCGGCCCGCCGGCTGCGGGACGAACAGCTCATGCCCATGATCGAGCATGTCCATGCCGAGTCCGGCGGCACCTACGGCGTCCGCCGGATCACCCACGCGCTGCGGCGCAAGGGGATTGAGGTCGGCCAGTGCGCCGTCGAGCGCCTGATGGCCGAGCTCGACATCGAGGGTGTCATCCGCGGCCGGCGGCGGCGCACGACCATCCCCGAGCCGTTGGTGCCCAGGCCGCCGGACCTGGTCGATCGCGACTTCACCGCCGACGGCCCCGACCGGCTCCGGGTCGCCGACATGACCTATGTCCGCACCTGGTCCGGCTGGGTCTACGTCGCCTTTGTCCTGGACGTGTTCTCCCGGATGATCGTCGGCTGGCAGATCGCGAACCATATGCGCACCGAACTGCCGCTGGACGCGCTGGAGATGGCGCTCTGGCGGCGACGGATCAAGAAGGATTCCGGCCTCATTCATCACAGCGACAGGGGGTCGCAATATGTGTCAATTCGATACACCGACCGGCTCGCTGACGTCGGCGCTTCCGCGTCAGTCGGCTCCGTCGCGGACAGTTACGACAACGCGATGGCCGAGGCGCTGAACGGCACCTTCAAGGCCGATCTGATCGAGATGCAGGGCCCCTGGAAGGACGTCGACCAGGTCGAGCAGGCGGTCTTCCAATCGCGATTACTGATAACCGTGTTCCTTGCTCCTGCGAGGCTTGCGTGGCGCCTTCCCCCAGGAGCCCGCCGGCCGTTCTTGGCGGACCCTTGCCACGAACTCCGCGCGAGTAGGAACAGTCCGTGGCTGTGGGCGGAGGAAAGACTCCGCATCCCACGGCTCGACCCCCGTCCATCCGTACCCCAGGATGATCTCGTCGAAGCACGGTGCGAAGTCCGCACCGACCAGCTTCGGCATCAGGTGGTGAAGCCCGCGAACCCGGGCAACGAAGGCTGCGGGCAGCGGCACGTGGTACGCCTCCAGATAGTGCGCGAAGTCCGCACGCCACACCCACATGCCATCGGTGACAAGCGACGAACAGCCGGACGTGTGCCGGTGAACCTCACCCGTGAGGACATCGACCCCCGCCTCCATGAAGTGCGTGAGGCGATGACCCATATCCAAATATTCCACGATTTCTGCTTCATCCGGTTCGCCGGACGCCTGCACCTG
The DNA here is from genome assembly GCF_042721685.1 of Streptomyces sp. NPDC058459. Taxonomy (NCBI): domain Bacteria; kingdom Bacillati; phylum Actinomycetota; class Actinomycetes; order Kitasatosporales; family Streptomycetaceae; genus Streptomyces; species Streptomyces sp. NPDC058459. The sequence goes on from NZ_JBHXLV010000288.1 coordinate 1,452, forward strand.
GGCCCCCAGCGGTCCCGCGGCCAAGTCGCCCGGGTAACCGAAGTCATCGAAGAAACCGAGCGACTTCAGCACGCGCACCCTTCCCAGCCTCTCCTGGAGTCAGCAACCGAGGCGAGCATACGCAGGGCCCGCGGACCGCCAGTCCGGCCAGTGCGTGCGCCACCGTCGCCCAGCCGCGTGATCACGACCGGGCGACTGCCCGACTTGCTGTGCTACACGCCAGATGTCACGTTTTGCGACGACCGCTGGAATCCGCCGTTTCCGTCTAGCCGTTCAGCGCCCATGCCAACTGGCCGCGGGCATGGTGCGCGATGGTGGCGAGCAGGTCTCTCAGACCTCCGGTGCCGGGTATGTCGGGTACTCCACGCCCGAGACGTGCTGGACGACTCGGACGACCTGGCAGGAGTAGCCGAACTCGTTGTCGTACCAGAGGTAGAGGATCGCGTTGTCCCCGTCGACCTTCAGGGCGCCGCCGTCGACGATGGAGGCGTTGCGCGAGCCGATGAAGTCGCTGGAGACCGCGTCGGGGGCCGTGGTGAAGTCGATCTGGCGCTTGAGCGGGGAGGTCAGCGACACCTCGCGCAGATACTCGTGGACCTCCTCGCGGGTGGTCTCGCGGCCGAGCCGGAGGTTGAGGATGGCGATCGAGACGTCCGGCACCGGCACCCGGATCGAGCTGCCGGTGATCGGCGCCTTCAGGTCCGGCAGCGCCTTCGACACGGCGGAGGCGGCACCCGTCTCGGTGATCACCATGTTGAGCGGCGCGGACCGGCCCCGGCGCTCGGCCTTGTGGTAGTTGTCCAGCAGATTCTGGTCGTTGGTGAAGGAGTGCACCGTCTCCACATGGCCGCGCAGCACCCCGTACTCGTCGTCCATGGCCTTCAGCGGCGGGACGATGGCGTTGGTGGTGCAGGACGCGCAGGACAGGATGCGCTCGTCCGGCTTGATGGTGTCGTGGTTGACGCCGTGCACGATGTTCGGCACGTCGCCCTTGCCGGGCGCGGTCAGCACCACCTTGTCGATGCCGGGCCGCAGATGCTTCGACAGGCCCGCGCGGTCGCGCCAGTTGCCGGTGTTGTCGATGAGGATGGCGTCGCGGATGCCGTACTCGGTGTAGTCCACGGACGACGGGTCGTCGGCGTAGATCACCTTGATCTCGTTGCCGTTGGCGAGGATCGTGCTGCTGTCCTCGTCCACGGTGATGGTGCCCTGGAACTGGCCGTGGATCGAGTCGCGGCGCAGCAGCGAGGCCCGCTTGACCAGGTCACCGGCGGCCTTGGCGCCACCCCCACGGACGACGACGGCGCGCAGCCGGAGCCCGTTGCCCGAGCCGGCCTTCTCGATCAGCAGCCGGGCGACCAGCCGTCCGATGCGGCCGAAGCCGTACAGCACCACGTCGCGCGGGTCGCGGCGTTCGGTCTTCTCGGCGCCCGTGGCCCCGGCGACCGCCTCAGCGGTGAACTCCGCCGCGCTCAGACCCCGGTCGTCGGCCTTGTACGTGGCGGCCAGCATGCCGAGGTCGATCTGGGACGGCCCGAGATCGAGGGCGGTCAGCGCCTGGAGGAACGGCATCGTCTCGGTGACCGACAGCTCCGCGCCCGCGATCTGCCGGGCGAAGCGGTGGGTCTTGAGGATGCTGACCACCGACTTGTTCACCAGGGAGCGGCTGTGCAGCAGGACGGTCACGTCCCGCTCGCGGTGCAGCTTCCCGATGATCGGGATCATCGACTCCGCGATCTCCTCGCGGTGCTTCCAGTTCGTGAACGAGTCGTCATTGACAGTCACAGATCTATCTTTCGAGCTAGGCGGCGCTCATATGGTAGGCACACCCTACTTTGATCACCAGAGCCGCCGGTCGCGGGGCCCACCGAAGCGCCGGTTCCTGAATCAGGGTGGAAGAGCGCGCGACACCCTGGCTCCGGATTGCACCGCCCCCACCCCGTGACCATGGTCGGAGCGTGATCACGTCTTCCGCACCCCGGCCCGGAGCGGCCACCGCCCCCGGCCCGCCGCGCCGCCGCGCACTGCCCCGGATCGTCCGCCACCGCGCACCCACCGGAGCCCTCCTCGCCCTCGCGCTGTTCGCCGCGGTCCGCACGGCCGGGATCGCCGCCGTGATCGCCGTCAACGCGCTCACCGACCGCCCGCTGGTGCGCAACCTCGCCCACTCCTGGGACTCGCGCTGGTACCTCCACATCGCCGCCCACGGCTACGGCCGCCTCATCTGGATCACCCCCACCGGGGGAGTGCAGAGCGACTGGGCGTTCTTCCCGCTCTACCCCGCCCTGATCCGGGCCACCGCCGCCGTGCTGCCGGTCGGCCAGGCCGCAGCCGCCCTGCTGATCGCCTGGACCGCGGCCGTCGTCGCCGCGTACGGCGTCTACCTCATCGGCCACCTCCTGTACGGGCGGGCGACCGCCACCGCCCTCGTCGTGCTGTGGGCCGTGCTGCCGCACGCCGTGGAACTGACCATCGCCTACACCGAGTCGCTCTTCGCCGCCCTGGCCGCCTGGTCCCTGTACAGCGTGCTGAAGGGCCGCTGGCTCTGGGCGGGCGCACTCGCCCTTCTGGCGGGCCTCGCCCGGCCCACCGGCTTCGCCGTCGCGGTCGCCGTCATCGCCGCCGCCGCGCAGCAGCTCTGGCCACGGCGCGGACAGGCCGCCCCCGCCGTGTGGGCCGCCGCCGTGATCGCGCCGCTCGGCTGGCTCGGTCACGTCCTCCGGGTCGGCCACTCGACCGGCGACCTGACCGGCGGTTACTTCGCCGTACAGGGCGCCTGGGGCTCGCGCATCGACTTCGGCGCCGGCGCCGCCCGGTTCGTCGGCGCGCTCCTCGAGCACGGCGGCAAGGTCGTCTACCCGGTCGCCCTCGCCATCGTCCTGGTCTGCCTCGTCCTGTTCGGGCTGCTCTGCCTGGAGCGCGCCCCGCTGGCCCTCCTGGTGTTCACCGGCGTCCTGGTCCTGCTGGTGATCTGCGGCTCCGGCTCCTTCTCCTCCAAGCCGCGCTTCCTGCTGCCGGCCTTCCCGCTCCTCGTCCCGGCCGCCCGCGCCCTCGCCCACACCTGGCGCAGGCGCCCCGCCGCGGCCTGTCTGATCGGCGGCGCCCTCACCGCCGTCTCCGTGCTGTACGGCGCCTATGTGACGGTGCTCGTCCACTCGCCGCTGTGACACCGGCGGTGCGAACGCCGGGAAAGCGGGTAGAAGGGGGCTTCGAGGAAAGGACGACCATGACGACCTACGTGATCACCGTGCCCGGCACCTTCACCGGGGACATCGAGGCCGACACCCGCACCCGGCTCGGGCGAGCCTTGCGCCCCGTCGACCCGCACGGCACCGACCTGGGCAGCGCGGAGGACCTCGACACCGTCAACGTCAACGAGGACGGCACCTTCACCCTGCACCTCACCGTCGAGGCCGACAGCAACAAGCACGCCGAGCAGGAGGCCCGCCGCCTCGCGGGCGAGGCCCTGCGGACCGTCGGGCTGGACGAGAACACCGCGCCGCTCGGTGCCGCCGTGATCACCGGCATCGACTCCCAGGTCCACTGACCGGTCGCGACAGTTCGCGACGGGTCCTGGCGGACCGCCCCGGACGCCGAAAGCGGCCGGATGGGTGAATCCAGACAGGACGTGACGGCCAGGACCAGAGCGGCCATGCCGGGCTGGTCCTGGCCGTCCACTATTTCGCGGCTGGTTGGCTCGGCCTGCTCCGCGGGCTCACCGTCGACGGCGTCGTCGTCACCGCCACCTGGCCGCCGACCGGCGTCGCCGTCTCCGGACTACTGATCCTGGGAGTGCGGTACCGGCCCGGCGTCACCCTCGGCGCGTAGCTCACGGTCCTGTCGCTGGACACGCCAGTGCCCTGCTCACTCGGCTACCTGGCCGGCCGGCGACACCCCGGCCCCGCTGACGGCCCGCCAGAGGTGGGAGCGGAAGCCGACCGGGTGCAGCGGATACACCGTTTGCGGCCGCGCCGGGAGCCACGCTGATCAGGTCGATGCCGGGGGTCGTCCTCCTTCCGTCCGTCCCCCGGTACCGAGGAGTCCGGGGTACGTGACGGCGGCGACGCGCGCCCTCAGCCCGATGGTCAGCCGAGTGCCAGGGTGGCGGTGACCCGCTTGCCGCGGCCCAGCGGAGTGACCTCCAGGGAGCCGCAGAGCAGGCTCACCAGCCGCAGCCCGTGCCCGCCGACCCGCTCCGGGTCCGGCGGCCGGTGCCGGGGGTGCCGGGGCGAGGCGTCCGTGACGCTGATGCGCAGCACGGCTGGTTCCGGCACCACCTCCAGCCGCAGCGTGAACGGTCCGGGCGCGTGCTTGAGCGCGTTGGTGACCAGCTCGCTGGCGACCAGCTGCGCGTCCTGCACCGTACGTGCCGAAGGCGTGGGGCGGACCCGTGCGAGCAGGTCGGCGACCGCGGCTCTGGCCTCCGGGAGGGAAGCGGTGTCGGCGTCCCAGCCACGGCTGTAGCGCGGCGGGTCCGGCGCGGTCCGCGTCATCGTGTCTGTCATGAGGGGGAGGTCCATGCGGAATCGCCCTTCTCCCGTGGTGCCCCATCGGGGCTCCTTCGTGCGATCGCGGAGGATCGTCCCTTCTCCCACCCGGCTACCCCCTGCTCGGCGGATCAAGGGGTGGTCGGCCGTGAATCCCTCTGACGCGTGAGAAAGGTCGCACAGAACACCGGGAACACAGCGGCGGGCCCGGAAATCCACGAAGGGG
>NZ_JBHXLV010000289.1:0-6154 GCF_042721685.1 Streptomyces sp. NPDC058459
GAGGCGACACTCGGGTCCTCGGCCTGCCCAACCTCAGCCCACAGCACGAAAACGGTCCACCGACTCCGTCGGCGGACCGTCACGAAACTTCGAGGTTAGGGGCAGGCCGGTGAGGGAGTCAATGACGCCTGCTCCGGTGCGGGTTCTGCAAGGCGTGGAAGGGGTCCGGCGCGCAGGCCGCCGTCGGCACAACCATGACCATCGACGACGGCTCGTGATGCCCCAACGGCGCTGCAAGGAGCAGGAGTTGCTGGGCTGGAAGCAAGGTCACAACAAGTCTCACAGACAGGTCCGCGCCCACGCGGAGCACACTTTCGCCTGCATGAAGATCTAGAACTTCCTCCGCGACTGCCGTCTCGAAGGCGACGGCGTCCACCAACCCATGCTCGGTATCGCACGGATGCACAACCTCGCTGCCCTCGTCGGATAGACCACCGAGCCGTACAGCAGACCACCATGCCTGAGGCCGCTCAGAATCATTTACGGGACGGCCCTCAGCGCGGCGTGGCGGTTGGGCACCCATCTGTCTGAATTGATTCGGATACAAGTCTGATTCATTGTCTAGATGGCCGACTCCTCGGATACTGACAGGCTTGCCACGGTGGCGGGCGTAGGGGGGATTCGATGGCTCGCTCGGCCGTACGTGACGGTAGCGATCCCAGGGCTATTCGTGACACTCGTGTGCTGATCGACTGTCTGCAGGAGCTGGTGAGGGGTGCCATCTCCAAGACCGTGCGCAACTGTTCCAAGTATCCGGAGGCGATCTGGTTCTCCGACGCGCCGGAAGGCATGGTGCGGCGGTTCAAGGACTCGGACCCGCGCATCATGGTGGTCAAGCATCGTCCGCTTAAGGACGCGCCACGGCTGCCATCGCTGCTGCAGGGCAGGGTTCAGGCGGAGGCTGTGGCCACACCGGGCGCAGAGCCTCCTGAGTTGATCGACGAAGCCACGCCAAATGAGCGCGGGAGCGCTCCGGAGAATCCGGATGAGACACAACCGGCGTTGGAAAGCGGCCCATCACACGTCCGCGCATCCTACGAGGCTTGGGCACAGCAATGGAGGCGCTGGTCTCAGGAGGAGCTGGCTGCAGAGGCTCAGCGTCGGCTGCACGGACGGCTCTATCAGATGGCGAAGAAGGTCCAGCAAGACGGCGACTCCTTCGAGATCGTTCTCGCGGTCGGACTGCTTCAGCTGGGATCCCAGCGGCCCTCGTCGCGAGTGCGCAGGCACATCGTTACCGTTCCGGTCACCGTTACCGTGGACCCCGCGTCGATCAGTGTGACGGTGTCCCTGCTGCCGGATCAGGCCGGGCGATTGGAGGACACGGATTTCCTCAGCGAGTCCGACGGCTTTTCCTCCGAGCTGACCGGCGTAGTGCGTTCTGCGGTGGAGGACGTCCCCTTCCATCCTCTGTCGGACCGGGCCACGGATGCAGTGCGAATGTGGGCGCAACGGGCCTTCGGCGTCGAGCGGGTAGTGCCCTTTGAACCGACCGACGACCCGGAGGATGTGACTGCCGAGGCGCGGGCACGTACTTTGCACTACGCACCCGCGCTGATCCTGCGGGAACACGGGCAGCGCTCCGTCCTGGGGTTCTACGAGAGCATCTCCCGATCGCTCAAGCGTCCGGGAGCGGAGGCTCCCTTGGGCTTGGCACAGTTGCTGTACGACCTTGATCCTGAGCACCGCACGGCATGGAGAAGCAGGATCGGTGCGGTTCCGCCAGCGCTGGGACCAGATCCACTGTTCCCCATGGTTACCAACAGCGCTCAGCGGGACGTTCTGCAGCGACTGCAGAAGGACACGAGCGTGGTGGTGCAGGGTCCGCCTGGTACCGGCAAGACACACACGATCGCCAACCTGATCGCGGCACTGCTGGCAGACGGCAAGCGTGTTCTGGTCACCAGTGAAAAAGGCCGAGCTCTGAACGTCCTGCGTGATCAGCTTCCACCCAGGTTGCGCAGCATGTGTGTCATCCAGGGTGATCAGTGGCAGAGCGGTTCCTCAGATCTGCGCCGCTCTCTGGAAGCCCTGAATCACCTCAATGCGACAACCAGCCTCGAACGGCTCCGGCAGCGCATCACTGCCGCGCAGGAGCAGCGTCCTCAGTTCATGGCTCAGCGGGCACGGATCCACGACAGTCTGCGCCAGATCCGCGAGGCCGAATGGTATGAGCATCCCGAGATAGCACCCGGATACCGGGGGCTGCTTGACGACATGGTGCAGGCAGTAGCGAGCGGAACAGACCGCTACCAATGGCTGCCGCCCCTCCCCTCCCCTGCTGCCGCAGCGCCGGTCTTGACCACGGACGAGGCACAGCGGTTGCGCCTGCTGGCGGAGCTGCACGGAGCGGGCATCCTAGACACAGATGTGCTGTACTGCCCTGATCCGGCCAGTCTTCCCGATCCGGCAGAGGTGGCGCGATCTGCTGAGAGGCTGCGGGTTGCTGAAGATGCCTTGGAGCAAGAGCCTCCATCGGACCTGGCTCGCGTGCTTGCAGCCCTCGGTGATGCCGAACTGGGCCGCCTGGAGGAAATGCTCGAGCAGGCTCAACAGGCACTGCTGCTGGTCGGGTTGCCATCGGACACCGAAGCGTGGGAAGACGGGAACTGGACGACGCGGGCGTTGACAGACGGCCTGGCCGGGCGTCGGCAGCAACTGTGGGACAGCATCCGCAAAGCCTCGCTGCGTGCCCAGCAGACCTACGAGCAGATCGCGGCCACGGGCTTCCTGGACGTGGAAGTTCCTCATGTCTCCGAGAGCGCGGAGAAGGATCACCTGATCGCGGCCCGCAATCTGGAGCAACATCTCCAGCGCGCTGGAAGGCTGAGTCTGCGCTGGCCTCGGTCTGCGGTCGTCCGGCAGGCGCGCTTCCTTCTTGAGCAGTGCCGGGTCGAAGGCATGGCTCCAGTCGACCGGGAGCGGATCACCGCAGTTGTGCGGCATCTGGAAATGCGCGCCCACGTCCGCACCCTGCGCGGCCGGTGGGAGGGCGTAAGGGCAGCGCCGGATCCCAATCCAGAAGATCGCCTCATTTCCGAGCTCTTGGACCGAGCCGCAGTCCTTCGGGCCATCGATGAAAGCGCAGAGTCCGTCCGCCGCGTCCACGCGGCTCTGCTGACGGCCGGGATTCAGCAGCCGGTCACCACCACCGAGCAGTGGAAGGAGGTACAGCGAGCCTGTTCCCGTTCCCGGCAGCTACTGCGCCTCGACGCCTCGCTTCGCGAGTTCGACGCCTTGTTGGGCGCCCTCCCACCGACTCATCCGCACGGTGTTCAGGAGCTAAAGCGTGCCGCGGAAGCCGCAGTGGCTCGGGACGCCTCAGCTTATATCCGCGCCGTCGAGGATCTGTCCGTCGCCTACCAGCGTGAAGCGGACCGTCGCGAGGCAGGCAAGCTCTTCGCGCGTCTGGCCGAGACCCACCCCGAACTGGCGCGGGAGTTCGCCTCCGAGCCTCTCGCCGCCCACTGGGAGGTCAGGTTCGCCGTTCTGCCCCAAGCCTGGGCGTGGCGTCAGGCCCGCGCGTTCCTCGACCAACATCTGCTCCCTGGCCGGGAGGAGCAACTCGAGGGCGAACTCGCCCAGCTTGAGGCCAGGCTCCATGACCTGGTGGAGCAGTTGGTGTGCGACCGCGCTGCCCTCCAGTGCGTCAGCCGCATGACGACGAAGCACAAGCAGGCCCTGGCCGCTTACGCGAGCGCTGTCGCGAATGCCGGGCAGGCGACGACAGGCTACGGCAAGCGCCACCAGCGGCACGCACGATCCGCTATGCAGGCCGCCCAGGGAGCCGTGCCCGCCTGGATCATGCCGCTGCGGCGTGTCGCGGAGACCATTACACCTGAACCAAACTCCTTCGACGTCGTCATCGTCGACGAGGCAAGTCAGGTGGGCCTGGACGGATTGCTGCTGCTCTGGCTCGCCCCACGCGTGATCGTTGTCGGAGACGACCGTCAGTGTGCGCCGTACTACACCGGCAGTAAGCACGACCGCATCACTCAGATCTTCGACGAACGTCTGGCTGCTCTGGAGCCATGGCAACGAGAAGGCTTCGACCCCAAGTCGAACCTCTACGAGCTGCTGCAGTCTCGCTTCACCGAGGTCATCCGCCTCACCGAGCACTTCCGCTGCATGCCCGAGATCATCAAGTGGTCATCCATGCAGTTCTACGCCGACAACCAACTCGTTCTCCTGCGCCAGCACGGCTCCGACCGGCTGCCCCCACTCAAGGCCGTGCACGTATCCGACGGGCATTGTGAAGGACTCCGCGAAAGAATGATCAACCGGCCCGAGGCAGAAGCCGTCGTCAGTCAATTGCAGAGTCTCACGCAGGACCCCACCTACGCCGGCCGCAGCATCGGGGTCATCGTCCTCCGTCACGGCGACCAGACCCGGCTCATGCAGGATCTCGTCCATGAACGCATCGACGTCGCCGCCTTGGAGCGTCACCGCATCGTGGTAGGCACACCCGAACGGTTCCAGGGAGATCAGCGGGACGTCATCCTCTTGTCCATGGTCGTGGACGGTGACCACGCCATCGCCGCCACCGGCCGCCACCACGAGCGGCGCTTCAACGTCGCTGCCAGCCGCGCCCGCGACCAGATGTGGCTCTTCCACTCCGTGACCGCCGACCAGCTCAGCAGCAAAGACCTCCGCCGCTCCCTGCTCACCTACATGCAAAGTCCGCCCCCGCCCTACACTCACTCCCACCAGCTGACCGACGTCCGTCCCGATACGCCGTGCAAGCCCTTCGAGTCCCTCTTCGAGCAGCGCGTTTACCTGCGCATCAAGGAACGCGGCTATGACGTCGTGCCGCAATGGGAAGTCAGCGGCAAGCGCATCGACCTCGTCGTCACCGGAGACCACGGCCGCCTCGCGGTGGAGTGCGACGGCAGCCCCCACCATTCGGCCCCCGACGACATCCGTCGCGACGCCGAACGCGAGCGGGAGCTGCGCCGCGCCGGATGGACATTCTGGCGCGTCCGCAGCAGTGCGTTCGCACTCAACCCGGAACAGGCCCTGGAACCCTTGTGGAAGCGACTGATGGAACTGGGGATCCACCCGGCCACCGCCCCCGACAGCACGTCACCCGGCCAGCCGGCGTGGACTCCGGTCGGACTGGCCGAGACCGAATCCGATATCGACCTGGACCCCTACGACGGCGAGCCGGAACCCGACAGCGAACCCGATGACGACAACGAGGCAGTCTGATGGAGCATCTCGACGACAGCACTCTCACCGAACTCGCGGCCATCGTCTGCGGCGACGAACCGGGAATGAAGCGACGGCCCGGCTGGGAACTGGCCGGCTTCCTGAGGCGGGCAGGCTGGCAAAACGTTCCCGAACACGACGGGCGCCCCCGGATGCTCTGGGTGGAAGAGACCCTGCGGGAAAGGCAGGACGAGGAGGCAGCCGACATCGAACGGGTCATCCTCCGGCTCGCCGACCGACGTGAATACCTTCAACAACCCTCCGACTACGACGCCGTCATGACCCGACTGCAGGACATCCTCGCCCTCGAAGGCCGACGCATCGACTACCACAAGCACCGGCCCGTCCTGACCGACTACGACTCCGACGAGGTCCCGCGCCCTCAGCGCGTAGAACTCAAAGTGGCCATCACCGACCTGGTCAACGACCCAGATCTCGCCAGTGCGGTGCAGCTGCGCTTGGACGAAGCACGCACCTGCCAAGAACACGGCGCGTACACCTCCGCCGTCATCATGCTCGGCAGCCTCCTCGAAGGCGTCCTCGTACACGCCGCCGACACCCGTCCTGCAGCCGCGCCACTCACCCGTCCCGCCCGCGATACCCGGCTGCAGGAGCTAATCCAGCACGCGCACGCCAACGGATGGATCGACCAGGACGCCAAAATGGCGTCAGACCTCCTGCGGACCTACCGCAACCTCGTCCATCCCCTCGCCGAAAAGCGCGCCCGGCACAGCGCGGACTTCGACACAGCCGACCTTTGCTGGTCCACCGTCAACGCCGTCCTTAACGACCTCGCAGCCAGCACCCCCCAAGAATAAAATCGCCGTGTGATGTAGCGACTGGAACCGCTGCTAGCGCTTACCCAGACGCTCGCGCAGTCGGTGCTCCCCGGACAGAGTCTGAATCGTGGACGCGAAGCTTGCGTATCGGCGGTGCTGCCGGGCCC
>NZ_JBHXLV010000290.1:0-6006 GCF_042721685.1 Streptomyces sp. NPDC058459
CTTCCGTCATGTGTGTGTCCGCCGCGGCGGTCACTTCTTCTTCGCGCCGCGCTTCTCGCGCACCCGCACCGAGATATGGATCGGGGTGCCCGCGAAGCCGAACTCCTCGCGCAGGCGGCGCTCGATGAAGCGCCGGTAGCCCGCCTCGATGAAGCCGGAGGCGAAGAGGACGAAGCGCGGGGGCTTGGTGCCCGCCTGGGTGCCGAACAGGATGCGCGGCTGCTTGCCGCCCCGCACCGGGTGCGGGTGGGCGGCGACCAGCTCGCCGAGGAAGGCGTTCAGCCGGCCGGTGGGGACCCGCGACTCCCAGCCGTCGAGCGCGGTCTCGATCGCCGGGACCAGCTTCTCCATGTGGCGGCCGGTACGGGCGGAGACGTTGACACGCGGGGCCCAGGCGACCTGGCCCAGCTCTGTCTCGATCTCCCGCTCCAGGTAGTAGCGGCGCTCCTCGTCGAGGGTGTCCCACTTGTTGAAGGCGAGCACCACCGCACGGCCGGCGTCGACGGCCATGGTGACGATGCGCTGGTCCTGCACGGAGATGTTCTCGGAGGCGTCCAGCAGGATGACGGCGACCTCGGCCTTCTCCACGGCCGCGGCCGTGCGCAGGGAGGCGTAGTAGTCGGCGCCCTGCTGGAGGTGGACCCGCTTGCGGATACCGGCGGTGTCCACGAACTTCCAGGTCTTGCCGCCCAGCTCGATCATCTCGTCGACCGGGTCGCGGGTGGTGCCCGCCAGCTCGTTGACGACGACGCGCTCCTCGCCCGCCACCTTGTTCAGCAGCGAGGACTTGCCGACGTTCGGGCGGCCGATCAGCGCGATCCGGCGCGGACCGCCGACAGCGGTGCCGAAGGTCTGTGCGGGCGCCTCGGGCAGCGCCTCCAGGACGGCGTCCAGCATGTCGCCGGTGCCCCGGCCGTGCAGCGCGGAGACCGGGTGCGGCTCGCCGAGGCCCAGGGACCACAGGTAGGCCGCGTCGGACTCGCCGGAGAGGCCGTCGACCTTGTTCGCGGCCAGCACGACCGGCTTGCCGGCCTTGCGCAGCAGCCGTACCACGGCCTCGTCGGTGTCGGTGGCGCCGACCTTGGCGTCCACCACGAAGACGACGGCGTCGGCGGCCTCGATGGCGTACTCGGCCTGCGCGGCCACGGAGGCGTCGATGCCGAGGACGTCCTGCTCCCAGCCGCCGGTGTCGACGACCTTGAACCGGCGGCCGGCCCACTCCGCCTCGTAGGTGACGCGGTCGCGGGTGACGCCGGGCTTGTCCTCGACGACCGCCTCGCGGCGGCCGATGATGCGGTTCACCAGAGTCGACTTGCCGACATTGGGGCGGCCGACGACGGCGAGCACGGGCAGCGGGCCGTGGCCCGCCTCGTCGAGGGCGCCCTCGACGTCCTCGACGTCGAAGCCCTCTTCCGCGGCGAGCTGCATGAACTCCGCGTACTCGGCGTCGCCGAGAGCCCCGTGCTCGTACTCGTGCGCGGCCGAGCCGTCGGGCTGGATCTGGTCGTTCATGAAGTCTGTACCTCGTCGTCGTTCGTGGTGATCGGTGGAAGTGGCCCGCCAGGGGCCGGTTCCACTACTCAAGTGTCGCCCAGCGCCCGGTCAGGCGCCTGGCGTTTTCCAGGTGCGCGGTGAGGCGCTTCTGGATGCGCTCGGTCGCCTCGTCCAGCGCCTTGCGCGTGCGCCGCCCGCTGCCGTCACCCGCTTCGAACGGGTCTCCGAAGACCACGTCCACGCGGGAGCGCAGCGGCGGCAGGGCCCTGACCAGCCGGCCGGGCCGGCCGGCGCTGCCGAGCACGGCCACGGGCACGATCGGCGCCCCGCCGCGCACGGCGAAGTAGGCGAGCCCGGCACGCAGCGAGGCGAAGTCGCCCTCGCCCCGGGTGCCCTCCGGGAAGATGCCCAGCACGCCGCCCTGCTCCAGCACGCCGAGGGCCCGCCCGATGGCGGTGCGGTCGGCGGTGGTGCGGTCCACCTTCAGCTGGCCGATGCCGGTCAGGAAGGGGTCCAGCGGCCCGGTGAACGCCTCCTGCTTGATCAGGAAGTGCGTCGGCCGGGGCGCCACGCCCATGACCATGGGGCCGTCGATGTTGTGGGAGTGGTTCACCGCGAGGATCACCGGGCCGGAGGCGGGCACCTTCCAGGAGCCCAGCACGCGCGGCTTCCACAGCCCGTACATCAGGCCGACGCCGATGCGCCGTCCGATCTCGGCGCCCCGCTCGGAGGGCGGTGCGCTCTGGCTCACTTTCCGGCCCGCTTCTCCTCGACCAGGGTGACGACGCACTCGATGACCTGGGCGAGGGTCAGCTCGGTGGTGTCGACCTCGACGGCGTCGCCGGCCTTGGCGAGGGGGGAGGTCTTGCGGCTGGAGTCGGCCGCGTCCCGCTGGATCAGGGCCGCGCGGGTGGCGGCGACGTCGGAGCCCTTCAGCTCGCCGCTGCGGCGGGCCGCGCGGGCCTCCGGGGAGGCGGTGAGGAAGATCTTCAGGTCGGCGTCGGGCAGCACGGTCGTACCGATGTCGCGGCCCTCGACCACCATGCCGTCCTCGGCACCGGCCGCGATGGAGCGCTGCAGCTCGGTGATCCGGGTGCGCACCTCGGGCACCGCGCTGACCGCGCTGACCTTGGAGGTGACGTCCTGGGTGCGGATCGGGACGGCCACGTCACAGCCGTCGACCGTGATGGCCGGGGCCAGCGGGTCGGTGCCGGAGACGATCTCCGGCTTGCCCGCGACGGCGGCGATCGCGGTGGGGTCCGTGAGGTCGATGCCGTTGGTCACCATCCACCAGGTGATGGCCCGGTACTGGGCGCCGGTGTCCAGGTAGCTGAGGCCGAGCTGCGCGGCCACGGCCTTCGACGTGCTCGACTTGCCCGTGCCGGAGGGACCGTCGATCGCGACGATCACGGGCTTGGCGGTCGGGGCGGCGCCGTTTTCCACGGGAGGGCACCTTCCTGGTGAAGGGTGTCGGTCGGGGTGTCGGGGCGCGAGGGCGCCCCGCACAAGGTTACTGGGTGTGGGTCACTCGTACGGACGCGCGTGCGCCGTGGGACCGCCGGTGACCCGCGCTACTGCCGCAGCGCCCACCCCCGCTCGCGCAGCGCCTCGGTGAGGACGGGCGCGGCCCCGGGTTCGACCACGAGCTGGATGTGCCCCGCCTGCTGTCCGGTGGCGTGCTCGATGCGGACGTCCTCGATGTTGACCCCGGCCTGTCCGGCGTCGGCGAAGATCCGGGCGAGCTGGCCGGGCCGGTCGTCGATGAGGACCGTGACCGTCGCGTAGGCGCGCGGGGCGGAGCCGTGCTTGCCGGGGACCCGGACCTGGCCGGCGTTGCCCCGGCGCAGCACGTCCTCGATCCCGGCGCCACCGGTGCGCCGCTTGTCCTCATCGGCGGACTGCAGGGCACGCAGCGCGCGCACGGTCTCGTCGAGGTCGGCGGAGACATCGGACAGGAGGTCGGCCACGGGTCCGGGGTTGGCGGAGAGGATGTCGATCCACATCCGGGGGTCGGAGGCGGCGATCCGGGTGACGTCCCGGATGCCCTGCCCGCACAGCCGGACGGCGGCCTCCTCGGCGTTCTCCAGCCGGGCGGCGACCAGGCTGGAGACCAGGTGCGGCATGTGGGAGACGAGCGCGACGGCGCGGTCGTGGGCGTCGGCGTCCATGAAGACGGGTACGGCGCTGCAGTGCGAGACCAGTTCGAGGGCGAGGTTCAGCACCTCGGTGTCGGTGTCGCGGGTCGGGGTGAGCACCCAGGGCCGGCCCTCGAAGAGGTCGGCGGTGGCGGCCAGCGGGCCGGACTTCTCCCGGCCGGACATGGGGTGGGTGCCGAGGTACCGGGCGAGGAGGGCCTCGTCCAGGCCGAACGCCTCCAGATCGCGGCGCGGGCCGCCCTTGACGCTGGCCACGTCGAGGTAGCCGTGCGCGAGGTCGCGGCGCATGGCGTCGGCGAGGACACCGGCGACGTGCGCGGGCGGGGCGGCGACGAGCACGAGGTCGACCCGGCCCTGCGGCGGCCCGTCGGTACCGGCGCCGAGGGCGGCGGCGGTACGGGCCTGCGCGGGGTCGTGGTCGGTGAGGTGGACGGTGACGCCCCGCTGGCTGAGGGCGAGCGCGGCCGAGGTCCCGATGAGCCCGGTGCCGATGACGAGTGCGGTTCTCACTGGGCGATGTCCTTGCGCAGGGCGGCGGCGGCGCCGAGGTAGACGTGGTCGACGGCACTGCGGGGCCGGTCGGACTCGATGTGCGCGAGCAGCCGGACGACCCTGGGCATGGCGCCGGCGATGTCCAGCTCCTGGGCGCAGATCAGGGGTACGTCGACGATGCCGGTCCTGCGCGCGGCGGCGGCCGGGAAGTCGCTGTGCAGGTCGGGGGTGGCGGTGAACCAGATGCTGATCAGGTCGTCGGCGGTGAGGCCGTTCCGTTCCAGGACGGCGGTGAGCAGGGCTCCGACCCGCTCCTCCATGTGGCCGGCCGTGTCCCGTTCCAGCTGGACGGCCCCCCGGACCGCTCGTACCGCCACTGCGCTGCTCCTCGCTGACCGCCGGACCGGCTCGCGCCGGCTTCTGATCCTTCCAGCCTAGTCAGCGCGGGCGGGGTGGGTGGGCGCGGCCCGCGCGGTGAGACGGGCGCCCGTTCGGCCGAGGCGGGGTCCGACCCGCTGCCGCTTCCTTCGTCCGGGCGGCGTTGGATGCCAAGATGCCCGGAGTTCTGTGGATTTCCACCCCTTACCTTCCGCCTCTCGGACCTCTCGGAGTGACGACATGACCCAGCCCGCGACGCGGCGCACGCTTCTGACCACGGGGGCCGCCACGCTCGCCGTCTGCTGTGTGGGATGCGGCGACGGCAGTTCCTCGTCCACCGCCAGCACCTCCGCCTCCTCAGGTCCCGCCTCCTCCGGCTCCGGCGACGGCGCGGGGCAGGCGCTGGGCGGCGTCAGCGAGATCCCGGAGGGCGGCGGCAAGATCTTCACCGCGGAGAAGGTCGTGGTGACGCAGCCGAAGAAGGGCGAGTACAAGGCGTTCTCCGCGGTCTGCACCCACCAGGGCTGCACCCTGAACAAGGTCGCGGACGGCACCGTCGACTGCCCCTGCCACGGCAGCAAGTTCCGTATCTCCGACGGTTCGGTCGCGCACGGCCCGGCCACCGAGGCACTGCCCGCCAGGGAGATCATGGTGCACGGAAACACGGTGCACTTGAGCTGAGCGCCCGCGTACGCTCCCCCGCATGCGCCCCGCCGACCTGGTCCGCGACCACACCGTCTACGCCTGTGTCATGGGCTCGCGCGCCTTCGGTCTGGCCACCGAGGCCAGCGACACCGACCGGCGGGGCGTGTTCCTGGCCCCGACCGCGCTGTTCTGGCGGTTCGAGAAGCCGCCCACGCACGCCGAGGGGCCGGGCGAGGAGCGGTTCTCCTGGGAGCTGGAGCGCTTCTGCGAGCTGGCGCTGCGGGCCGACCCGAACGTCCTGGAGTGCCTGCACTCCCCGCTGGTGGAGCACCTGGACGACACCGGCCGCGAACTGCTGTCCCTGCGCGAGGCGTTCCTGTCCCGCCAGGTCCACGCCACCTTCACCGGCTACGCCCTCGGCCAGCGCCGCAAGCTTCACGCCGACGTCCGCACCACCGGCGCCCCGCGCTGGAAGCACGCGATGCATCTGCTCCGCCTGCTGAGCAGCGCCCGCGACCTGCTGCGCACCGGTGAGCTGCGGCTCGACGTGGGCGAGGAGCGCGAGGCGCTGCTGGCGGTGAAGCGGGGTGAGGTGGCCTGGGCGGAGATCGAGGCGCGGATGGCCCGGCTGTCCGAGGAGACCGACGCCGCCCTGCTCCGCACCCCGCTCCCGGCCGGGCCGGACGAGACCCGGGTGGCCGACTTCCTGTACCGGGCGCGGCAGGCGTCGGCCGCACGCGCCTAGGTGTATTGCCCTGTGAGGTTGGGGACGCGGCTGGCGGGTGGTTTGCCTGCGAGGGCGGTGTGTCCGCGGTGGTGATTGTAGGTGTGGAGCCATTGC
>NZ_JBHXLV010000291.1:0-5932 GCF_042721685.1 Streptomyces sp. NPDC058459
GGGTCCTGTTACGGACCCCGGCCGAGCCTGGCGGAACTGTCCTGCGGATTGTCCCGCAGGAATACCTTGCGAAAGGAATTCCCTGACGGGAATTACTTGGCCTTCTCGAGGATCTCGACGATGCGCCAGCGCTTCGTCGAGGACAGCGGCCGGGTCTCCGCGAGGAGGACACGGTCGCCGACGCCGGCGGCGTTCTGCTCGTCGTGAGCCTTGAGCTTGTTCGTACGGCGGATGACCTTGCCGTACAGCGCGTGCTTCACGCGGTCCTCGACGGCGACGACGACGGTCTTGTCCATCTTGTCGCTGACGACGAGACCCTCGCGGGTCTTGCGGAAGCCGCGGGCCTCTGCGTTCTCAGTCACGTTCTTCTCGCTCATCAGGCGTTCTCCACCGTCTCGATGCCCAGCTCACGCTCGCGCATCAGGGTGTAGATCCGCGCGATGTCCTTGCGGACCGCCTTCAGACGGCCGTGGTTCTCGAGCTGCCCGGTCGCCGCCTGGAAGCGGAGATTGAACAGCTCTTCCTTGGCCTCGCGGAGCTTCGCAAGAAGCTCTTCGTTGCCCAGCTCGCGCAGCTCGGACGCCTTGGTACCGGCCGACATCACGCTTCACCTGCCTCGCGCTTGACGATCCGGCACTTCATCGGCAGCTTGTGAGCCGCACGAGTGAGGGCCTCACGCGCAATCTTCTCGTTGGGGTACGACAGCTCGAACATGACGCGTCCGGGCTTGACGTTGGCGATCCACCACTCCGGCGAACCCTTACCGGAACCCATGCGGGTCTCGGCAGGCTTCTTGGTGAGGGGACGGTCCGGGTAGATGTTGATCCAGACCTTGCCGCCACGCTTGATGTGGCGGGTCATGGCGATACGAGCCGCTTCAATCTGACGGTTCGTCACATACGCCGGGGTCAGCGCCTGGATGCCGTACTCGCCGAACGCAACCTGCGTGCCGCCCTTGGCCATGCCGCTGCGCTTCGGGTGGTGCTGCTTGCGGTGCTTGACCCTACGGGGGATCAGCATGTCGGTCAGGCCTCCGTTCCGGTGCTCTCAGCCGGAGCGGCGGCGGCGGGAGCCTCGGCCTTGGGGGCCTCGGCGCCGGCAGCCTGCTGCGGCTTACGACCACGCCCGCCACGCTCGCCGCCGCGGCCACCACGGGCCGGGCGGTCGGCGCCACCACGGGCCGGGCGGTTACCCGCACGGGCCGCGGCGTTCTCGGCGCGGACCTCGGCGATGTTCTTGACATCGCCCTTGTAGATCCAGACCTTCACGCCGATGCGGCCGAAGGTCGTCTTGGCCTCGAAGAAGCCGTAGTCCACGTTCGCGCGGAGCGTGTGCAGGGGCACACGGCCCTCGCGGTAGAACTCCGAGCGGGACATCTCGGCGCCACCGAGGCGGCCACCGCACTGGATCTTGATGCCCTTGGCGCCGGCCTTCATCGTCGACTGCATGCTCTTGCGCATGGCGCGACGGAAGGAGACACGCGAGGACAGCTGCTCGGCGACGGCCTGAGCGACCAGCTGGGCATCCGTCTCGGGGTTCTTGACCTCGAGGATGTTCAGCTGGACCTGCTTGCCCGTCAGCTTCTCCAGCTGACCGCGGATCTTGTCGGCCTCCGCACCACGGCGGCCGATGACGATGCCCGGACGCGCGGTGTGGATGTCCACGCGGACGCGGTCACGGGTGCGCTCGATCTCCACCTTGGAGATGCCCGCGCGCTCCATGCCCTGCGTCAGCAGGCGACGGATGGCCACGTCTTCCTTGACGTAGTCCTTGTACAGCTTGTCGGCGTACCAACGCGACTTGAAGTCGGTCGTGACACCGAGCCGGAACCCGTGCGGGTTTACCTTCTGGCCCATTACCGGGTTCCTTCCTTGCTGCTGACGACCACGGTGATGTGGCTGGTCCGCTTGCGGATCCGGTAGGCACGGCCCTGTGCGCGCGGCCGGAACCGCTTCAGGGTCGGGCCCTCGTCGACGTACGCCTCGGAAATGAAGAGGCTGTCGGCGTCGGTGTGGTCGTAGTTGTGCGCGGCGTTGGCGATGGCGCTGTCGAGCACCTTGCCGACCGGCACGGAGGCTGCCTGCGGAGCGAATCGCAGAACAGCCTGAGCCTCCGTGGCGTCCATGCCACGGATAAGGTCCACCACGCGGCGGGCCTTCATGGGCGTAACGCGGATGTACCGCGCCTGGGCCCTGGCTTCCATGGTTGTCCCTCTCAGTTACTTACGTGTCTGAATGCGATCCGCTGCTAGCGGCGCTTCGACTTCCGGTCGTCCTTGACGTGGCCGCGGAAGGTGCGCGTCGGCGAGAACTCGCCGAGCTTGTGACCGACCATCGCCTCGGTGACGAACACCGGGATGTGCGTCTTGCCGTTGTGCACCGCCAGCGTGTGACCCAGCATCGCCGGGACGATCATCGAGCGACGGGACCAGGTCTTGATGACGTTCTTGGTGCCGGCTTCGTTCTGGGCGTCCACCTTCTTGATGAGGTGGTCGTCGACGAAGGGCCCCTTCTTCAAGCTACGAGGCATCTCAACCCGTCCTTAGCGCTTCTTGTTCGTCTTGCGGCGGCGGACGATGTACTTGTTCGACGCCTTCTTGGGCGAACGAGTACGGCCTTCCTTCTTGCCCCACGGGGACACAGGGTGGCGACCACCGGAGGTCCGGCCCTCACCACCACCGTGCGGGTGGTCAACCGGGTTCATGACCACACCACGGACGGTCGGGCGAACGCCCAGCCACCGCTTACGGCCCGCCTTGCCCCAGTTGATGTTGCTCTGCTCGGCGTTGCCGACCTCACCGACGGTGGCGCGGCAGCGCGCGTCCACCATGCGGATCTCGCCGGACGGCATACGCAGGGTCGCCATGGCGCCCTCACGAGCCAGCAGCTGCACGGAAGCACCGGCGGAGCGGGCGAACTTGGCACCGCCACCGGGACGGAGCTCGATCGCGTGGATCGTGGTACCGACCGGGATGTTGCGGAGGGCCAGGTTGCTGCCCGGCTTGATGTCGGCACCCGGGCCGCTCTCCACCCGGTCACCCTGCTGCAGGTTGCGCGGGGCGAGGATGTAGCGCTTCTCGCCGTCCGCGTAGTGCAGCAGCGCGATGCGCGCGGTGCGGTTGGGGTCGTACTCGATGTGCGCGACCTTCGCCGGCACGCCGTCCTTGTCGTGACGACGGAAGTCGATCACTCGGTAGGCGCGCTTGTGTCCGCCACCCTGGTGGCGAACGGTCACACGACCGGCGTTGTTACGGCCGCCCTTGCTGTGCAGAGGGCGGACCAGCGACTTCTCCGGCGTGGACCGCGTGACCTCGACGAAGTCGGCGACGCTGGCGCCACGACGGCCCGGCGTAGTCGGCTTGTACTTGCGGATTCCCATTTCTCAGTCCTCGTCCGATATCGGACGATCCAGACCGCCGTCAGGCGGTCGGACCGCCGAAGATGTCGATACGGTCGCCCTCAGCGAGGGTCACGATCGCGCGCTTGCTGCCGGCACGCTGACCGAAACCGGTCTTCGTGCGCTTGCGCTTGCCCTGGCGGTTGATCGTGTTGACCCCGGTGACCTTGACCTCGAAGACCGCCTGGACGGCCTGCTTGATCTGGGTCTTGTTGGCGTTCGGGGCGACGATGAACGTGTACTTGCCCTCGTCGAGGAGCGCGTAGCTCTTCTCCGAGACGACCGGCTTGAGCAGCACGTCACGGGGGTCCGTGAAGGACTTGCTCAGCGGGGTCTCGACCGTCTTCTTGCCCTCGGTGGCGTGACGCTTCGCCTTGGCGACGCGCGCGGCCTTGGCGGCCTTGGCGGCCTTCGAGGCGATGCTCGGGTGGCGCGTAGCCATCAGGCTTCGCTCCCTTCGGTGTCATTGGCCTTCGGGCCGGACACGAAGGACTCGAAAGCGGCCTGGGTGAAGACCACGTCGTCCGAGACGAGAACGTCGTACGTGTTCAGCTGGCCCGGCTCCAGGATGTGGACCTGGGGCAGGTTGCGCGCGGAAAGCAGCGCGGCCTCGTCGGAGCGCTCGATGACCAGGAGCACGTTCTTGCGCTCGCTGACCTTGCCGAGGAAGCTCCTCGCGGCCTTGGTGGAGGGGGTGTCACCCTCGACCACGCCGGTGATGACGTGGATACGGGCGTTGCGGGCCCGGTCGGTGAGGGCGTGGCGCAGGGCCGCGGCCTTCATCTTCTTGGGGGTCCGCTGCGAGTAGTCACGCGGGGTGGGACCGTGGACGACGCCACCGCCGGCGAACTGCGGCGCACGCGTCGAACCCTGGCGCGCGCGGCCGGTGCCCTTCTGACGGTAGGGCTTCCTACCGCCACCGCGGACCTCGCCACGGCGCTTGACCTTGTGCGTGCCCTGGCGGGCGGCGGCCAGCTGCGCGACGACGACCTGGTGAAGCAGCGGAACGCTGATCTTCTCCACGTCGAAGATCTCGGCCGGGAGCTCTACGGTCCCGGCGTTGTCGCCGGAGGGCGACAGAATGTCAATGGTGCTCATAGTCCTCAGGCCCCCTTGGCCGCGGTGCGGACCAGGACGAGGCCGCCGTTCGGACCAGGAACCGCGCCCTTGATGAGGAGCAGGCCCTTCTCCGCGTCAACGGCGTGAACGGTCAGGTTCTGGGTGGTGACCCGCTCGTTGCCCATGCGACCCGCCATGCGCATGCCCTTGAAGACACGGCCGGGGGTGGCACAGCCACCGATGGAACCGGGCATGCGGTGCACACGGTGGGCACCGTGGGACGCCTTGCCACCCTTGAAGTTGTGGCGCTTCATGACACCGGCGAAGCCCTTGCCCTTGCTCTTCGCGGTGACGTCGACCTTGACGCCCGACTCGAAGACCTCGGCAGTGATCTCCTGACCCAGCGTGTACTCGCCGGCGTCGGAGGTACGCAGCTCCACCAGGTGGCGGCGCGGGGTCACGTCGGCCTTGGCGAAGTGGCCCTTGAGGGGCTTGTTCACCTTGCGCGGGTCGATCTCGCCGAAGGCGATCTGGACCGACTCGTAGCCGTCGACGTCGTTCGTGCGGACCTGGGTCACGACATTCGGGCCGGCCTTGACGACGGTGACCGGAACAACACGGTTGTTCTCGTCCCACACCTGCGTCATGCCGAGCTTCTCGCCCAGGATGCCCTTGATCTGCTTAGCCATTCTCAGATCACCGGCCCTTAGAGCTTGATCTCGATGTCGACACCGGCCGGAAGGTCGAGTCGCATCAGGGAGTCAACGGTCTTGGGCGTCGGGTCGAGGATGTCGATCAGGCGCTTGTGCGTGCGCATCTCGAAGTGCTCGCGCGAGTCCTTGTACTTGTGCGGCGACTTGATGACGCAGTACACGTTCTTCTCAGTGGGCAGCGGCACCGGGCCCGCGACCGACGCACCAGTGCGGGTCACCGTCTCGACGATCTTCTTCGCCGAGGAGTCGATGACCTCGTGGTCGTAGGCCTTGAGCCGAATGCGGATCTTCTGTCCCGCCATGGCTACTCAGTAGTCCTGTCTCTTCTTACGCTCCGGAACCCGGCGGTCTCACACTGCCTTCTCTCCGACCCACGCGGTCGGGCGTGTCGCACTGCCGCTAACAAGGATGCCCATCACTGGAACATCCCTCCAGGGAATGCACACGGCCCTGCCGGAACCGCGGGCCGGGGGCGGAAGGCCCACCGGGCGCCTGGCCGGCGTTGCGCTCACACTTCCCGGAAGATTCCCGTACGTCCAACCCGCGAGGGGTTGACGAGTACTGTGGGACTCGCTTCCGGTCCTCCCGGCGGGAGGCGCGCAGCATCAACGCTCGACCGAGCAACTCCGACAGTCTGCCATATGGCGTACCCCCATGGCCAATCGAGCCGAGTAGATTACCCCGACAGTGACGCAGGTCAAACCCGTCGGGAGCATCGGCTGAGGGGAACGTCACAGGAACAGCGAAGAGGCCCGCACGACTTG
>NZ_JBHXLV010000292.1:0-5916 GCF_042721685.1 Streptomyces sp. NPDC058459
GGCCCTGACCGGCGGCGCCACGGTCCTAGGCCGCACGCTGGGTGGCCTGACCAACCTGTGGGATCCGCAGGCAGTCGTGATCGGCGGCGGTGTCGTGTCGTGCGGCGACCTCTACTGGCAGCCCCTGAGCACCGCATTCCGTGCCGAGCTGCTGCCCGGCCTCGCGGACGTGGCTCTCAAGCCGGCGTCCCTGGGACCCCTCTCGGCGGTGGTCGGCGCCGCGGCCCTCCCCCTCGCCCTCCTCTGAACCCAGCCGCCACCGAGTCGATCCATCCTCACCGAGCAGAAAGATGCCACGTGCCACTCGACCGTGCCCCCCTCAACCGGCGACGCCCCCGCCCCGCGCCCGACCCCGTGGACGCCATCAAGGGCGGCCTCGTCGTCTCCTGCCAGGCACGGGAAGGGGACCCGTTGCACGGAACCGCCATGATGGCCGCGATGGCTCGGGCCGCCGCGGACGGTGGCGCCGCCGGACTCCGGCTCAACGGGCCCGCGGACGTACGCGCCGTGACCTCCGCACTGACGCTGCCCGTCATCGGCCTCTGGAAGGACGGCGACGAGGGCGTGTACATCACGCCCACCGCACGGCACGCGCTCGCCGTGGCCGACGCCGGCGCCGACATCGTGGCCGTGGACGCAACCGACCGGCCCCGGCCGGACGGCCGCGGCTTCCGCGACACGGTGACCGCCCTGCACGACCGGGGCGTCCGCGTCATGGCCGACATCGCCACGGTGACGGAAGGCCTCGCGGCCCAGGAAGCGGGTGCCGACCTCGTCGGCACCACCCTCTCCGGTTACACCGAGCACACTCCCCGCACCGACGACGAGCCCGACCTGCCCCTGGTCCACACCCTGGTGGGACGGCTGGCGATTCCGGTAATCGCCGAGGGCCGCTTCCACCTGCCACACCAGGTGGCGGCCGCCTTCGACGCGGGCGCCCACGCCGTCGTCGTGGGCACCGCCATCACCGCACCGGCCTGGATCACCCGCCGGTTCGCGGCCGAGGCTCCGCGCAGGGGCTGGTAGACCGCGTCGTAGCGTGCCGTGCGGCTCCGACACGCTCGTCTCCGGACATGTCCAGGGGCGGGCCGCCTCCACGATGCGTCACCAGAACCGTCGAGAGCGAAGCTCGGCACCCGTCCGCCCACCGGCCGCCTCGGCCGCCGTCCGCCCGACGCAGCATCGCAGCGAGCGGATCGGCAGCAGGACGGGATGTGCTGCTGCCCGAACACCGTGTCCAGCGGCACACCGGGGAAGTCGGCTCAGCGCACATACGTGCACCGGGTCGTGGGGGCCGGCTCCAGGATGCGTATCGCGGTCCGGAGCGCCTACACGAAGGCCGCGTGACTCCCGCACCGTTCGGCTCGGCCAACGCCCGCGCAGGGTGATCTTCGAGTGGTCGTTGCTCCACTGTCTCGCCGGGGTGCTGGCCGCCATGCGGGGTCAGGTGCGGTTCGAGGAGCGGGTGCTCGGGGGGCTTTCCAACGACGAGATCCGTACGTTGCGCCGGGAGCGGTTCGGGTTCGTGTTCCAGTACGGCGAGTTGTTGCCGGAGCTGACCATCGAGGAGAACACCGCCCTGCGCCTGGCCGGCCGACGCAAGGGACCAGCGCTCGCGGCGGCCAGGAGATCCTCGATCTGGCGCGCTCCCGGAACACGGCCGTCATCCTGGTGACCCACGACCTCGGCATCGCCGCGCAGGCCGACGCCCACCACACGATGACCGACGGCGTGCTGAGTCCGCGAGGTGGGGAGTGAACGAGTTCCGGCTCGGTCTGCGCCTCCTGTTCGGGTCCGGTCGCGGCAACCGCATCCGCTTCTTGCTGATGGCCGTCGGCGGCTCCGTCGGCGTGTGCTGCCTGGCGCTCGTCCTCACCGTCCCGGCGATCCTCGACGCCCACGACGGCCGCGCCGCCGCCCGGCAGCCCGTCACCTCGGCCAGGGGGCCGGCCGACGGCACGCTCGTCCTCCAGCGCAACGACACCTGGGGTGCGGCGTCGTTCACCAGGGTGCTCATCGCGAAGGGAGCGGGGGGTACGCGGTCCGCTCCGCCCGGACTGGAGGAACTGCCCCTCCAGGGAACGGTTTTCGCCTCTCCGCGCCTGCACGACCTGCTGCGCGAGGCGCCCGCGGTCAAGGCGCTGCTGCCGGGCCGTGAGGCGGGCGTGATCGGGCCCGCCGGGCTCGCCCACCCCGACGAGCTGGTCATGGGGCTGGTCATCGGGGCGGCCGCGTTCCTCGTGTCCGTCACCGGCCGGGCCGTCGAACGCCGTGCGCAGGTCACCGCCGTCACCCTGATCGGGGCACGGGCGCGGACGTTGCGGGCCGTGCGGTGCGCTCAGGTCGTGCTGCCGCTGAGCCTCGGGCTGATCGTCGCCCTGGTCGCGGGCGAACTCGCCGAGTCCAGCTACCTCATCACCGGCGGCGGGACGGTCCGGTGGGACCTGGCCGGCGTCCCGCTGCTCGTACTCGCCGCGGTGGGCGTGGTGGCTCTGGCCGCGACGGGGTCCCTTCCGCTGGTGGGCCGCCGCATAAACCGGAACTGATCCGCAGGGACTGAGGTCACACAAGACCTGAAAGAGACGCTGATTCCCACCCCTCATTGACAATGCGACACGGACTGCGCTGCACTGTTCAACTCTCGCCGCAATTCACAGAAAACCCCGCCCGAGAACGGTAAGTGAATTAAAGGAGAATTCTCCGTGCCCGATGTCAGCCGTCGTAGGTTCATGCAGATTGCCGCGGGTAGCGCGGCCGCCACGCAGTTGTCCGCCGGGATCGCGCGGGCGGCGTCCATCGCACCCGCCGCGGGGAGCGGGACGCTCGCCGACGTCGAGCACGTCGTCGTGCTGATGCAGGAGAACCGGTCGTTCGACCACTACTTCGGCACGCTGAGAGGGGTGCGGGGGTTCGGGGACGCCCGGCCGGTCGGGTTGCCGTCGGGGAAGAGCGTGTTTCACCAGGTCGACGGGGCGGGGCGCGAGACGCTGCCGTTCCGGCCGGACGCGGACCGGCTCGGGATGCAGTTCATCCAGGACCTGGACCACAGCTGGGCGGGTACGCACGCGGCGTTCGACGGAGGCCTCTACGACAAGTGGATTCCCGCCAAGTCCACGACGACGATGGCTTATCTGACGCGCGCGGACATTCCGTACCATTACGCGCTCGCGGACGCGTTCACCGTCTGCGACGCCTATCACTGCTCGATGCTGAGTTCCACCGACCCGAACCGCTACTACATGTACACCGGGTATTCGGGTAATGACGGCAAGGGCGGCGGGCCGGTGCTCGGGAATGAGGAGGCCGGGTATTCCTGGACCACTTTCCCGGAAATGCTCCAGCAGGCGGGCGTCTCCTGGAAGGTCTACCAGGACACCGGCACCGGACTGGACGCGGCCGGCGGCTGGGGCTGGACCAAGGACGCGTTCATCGGCAACTACGGCGACAACTCCCTGCTCTATTTCGACCAGTACCGCAACGCCAAGCCGGGTGACCCCCTCTACGACCGCGCCCGCACCGGCACCAGAGCGTCCGGGGGCGAAGGCTACTTCGACCGCCTGCGCGCCGACGTGACCGCCGGGACCCTCCCCCAGGTCTCCTGGATCGCCGCCCCCGAAGCCTTCAGCGAGCACCCCAACTGGCCTGCGAACTACGGCGCCTGGTACATCTCCCAGGTCCTGGACGCGCTCACCTCCGACCCGGACGTATGGAGCCGCACCGTCCTGCTGCTCACCTACGACGAGAACGACGGCTTCTTCGACCACGTCGTACCGCCCTTCCCGCCCGCCTCCGCCGCGCGCGGGCTGTCCACCGCCGATGTGACGAAGGAACTGCACGGCGGCTCGTCCGGGTACGCGGCCGGACCGTACGGGCTCGGACCGCGCGTGCCCATGCTGGTCATCTCACCCTGGAGCACCGGGGGTTGGGTCTGTTCGCAGACCTTTGACCACACCTCCGTCGTGCAGTTCATCGAGAAGCGGTTCGGGGTGCGCAACCCCCATGTGTCGCCCTGGCGGCGCGCGGTGTGCGGGGACCTCACCTCGGCCTTCGACTTCTCCCGGGGCAACACCGCCGCGCCCGGCCTGCCCGACACCAGCGGGTACCGGCCGCCGAACCACTCCAACCCCGGCAACTACGTGCCCAAGCCTCCTGCCGTTGGCGCGCTGCCCAGGCAGGAACGCGGCACGCGGAGCGCGCGGGCCCTGCCGTACGACCTGGCCGTGGACACCAAGGGGGTCGGCGGGCGGATGCAGTTCACCTTCGCCGCGCTCGGCGGGGCCGGGGCCGCCTTCCACGTCACCTCGGCCACCCGTACCGACGGCCCCTGGCCGTACACCGTGGAGGCGGGCAAGAGCCTCACCGACAGCTGGGCGCTGCCGGGCACCCGTCACGACTTCTCCGTGTACGGTCCGAACGGCTTCCTGCGCCGCCAGGCAGGCACCAACGCCGCCGTGGGCCCCGAGGTCACCGCCCGGCACGACAACGCCGCCGGGCAGGTCACCCTGACCTTCGGCAACGCGGGCGGCACCCCCGTCACCTTCACCGCCACCGACGCCTACGCACCGGCCCAGCACTACACGTACACCGTGGGACCCGGCGCCTCCCGCGTCGTCCGGGGCTGGGGCGTGGCCGCCGGGAACCGTTGGTACGACATCACCGTCACCGCCGACACCGACTCCGCCTTCGTACGGCGCTTCGCCGGGCATGTCGAGACGGGGGCACCCAGCACGAGCGACCCGGCGACCGCCACGGTGTGATCAGCCCCGGTGCCTGGTCAGGGGCGAGACACGGATTGCGGGCGAGGGCCCCTTTTGCCGCGCGTCCCGGACCGCCGTTTTCCGTCCGGCGGAGGGGGGACTCGGCGCCCATGGTGCGAATCGGATACACGATGATGACCGAGCAGGCCGGGCCGCGTGAGCTGGTCGAGCATGTCGTGCGTGCCGAGGAGGCGGGTTTCGACTTCTCCGTGACGTCGGACCACTACTCCCCCTGGCTGCGCTCGCAGGGCCATGCCCCGTACGCGTGGAGCGTGCTCGGCGCGGCGGCGCGGGCCACCTCGCGGATACCGCTGATGACGTACGTGACCTGCCCGACGTTCCGCTATCACCCGGCGGTGGTGGCGCAGCAGGCGGCGACCCTGCAACTGCTGTCCGGGGACCGCTTCCGGCTGGGGCTGGGCTCCGGGGAGAACCTCAACGAGCATGTGGTGGGCCGGGGCTGGCCCGCGGTGGACGTGCGGCACGAGATGCTGGAAGAGGCGGTGGAGATCATCCACGCGCTGTTCGAGGGCGGGCAGGTCACCTACCACGGCGAGCACTACGACGTGGAGTCGGCCAAGTTGTGGGACCTGCCCGAACGGCGGCCGCCCCTGGGCATCGCCGTCTCCGGAGAGCAGTCCTGCGCGCTGGCCGGGCATCTCGCCGACCTGGTCATCGCCACCGAGCCGAAGAGGGAACTGCTGGAGGCGTTCGACCGGCACGGCGGCACCGGCAGGCCCAGTGTGGGCCAGCTCCCGGTCAGCCACGATCCCGACCGGGCCGCGGCGATCCGGCGCGCGCACGACCAGTTCCGCTGGTTCGGCCTGGGCTGGAAGGTCAACGCCGAGCTGCCGGGCCCCGATTCCTTCGAGTCGGCGACCCGGTTCGTGACCGAGGAGGACGTGGCCTCGTCCATCCCGTGCGGCGACGACCCGGCGGACTTCGTGGACGCCGTACGGCCGTACGTGGACGCCGGGTTCACGGAGGTGGCCCTGGTCCAGATCGGCGGTCCCGCCCAGCCCGCCTTCATCGACTGGTCGGAGAAGACGCTGCTGCCCGCGCTGCGGAACGCCTTCGACTGAGCGGCGGCTCGATCCGTACGGCGCCGACGCCGCCGCGCCAGGCGGCAGTTTGCCGTCACCGTCCGCTGAGCAGTAAC
>NZ_JBHXLV010000293.1:0-5901 GCF_042721685.1 Streptomyces sp. NPDC058459
CCACACCGAACCGGAAGGCCCTCACCCGTTCAAGACCCCTGAACCGAGACCTGACTCACCCGTCCACAACCTCCCGGGTCAGTACACCTAGGCGTCCCAGAGCGCGCCCAGCTCCAGGAGTTCGTCCCGGTGCTCGACGCGGTCCACCCAGGCCGCCGGCCAGGCGTCCGCGCCCAGCCAGGCGCCCGCGAAGGCGCCGGTCAGGCAGGCGATGGAGTCGGAGTCGCCGGAGGTGCAGGCGGCCCGGCGCAGCGCCAGGACGGGGTCGCCGGGGAAGAGCAGGAAGCACAGCAGCCCGGTGGCCAGCGCTTCCTCCGCGGTCCAGCCCTCGCCGGTGGCCAGGCACGGGTCGGTCTCCGGGGAGACCGTGCGGACCGCGTGCCCGAGGCGGTCCAGGACGGCCAGGCATTCGTCCCAGCCCCGGGCGATGAAGTGTTCGGGGCTCGGGTCGTGGCCGCGGGTCCACAGGTCGCCGAGCCAGGTGCGGTCGTAGTGGGTGCGGTGGTCGAGGGCGTACGAGCGCAGCCGGCCGACGAGTCCGGCGGGGTCGGTGCCCCGGGCCAACAGCCACACGGCGTGCGCGGTGAGGTCGGAGGCGGCCAGCGCGGTGGGGTGGCCGTGGGTGAGGGCGGACTGCGACTGGGCGGCGCCGGAGCGCTGTCCGGCGCTCAGACCGGGGGCGAGGCCGAGCGGGGCGACCCGCATGTTGGCGCCGCAGCCCTTGGAGCCGATCTGGCTCGCGTCCCGCCAGTCCCGCCCCTCCTCCTCCAGCAGCGCGCAGGCCGTGAGACAGGTGCGGCCGGGGGCGCGGTCGTTCTCCGGGGACCGGTACCAGTCGACGAACTCCGCACGCAGCGGCCGCTGGAGCCGCCCCGGCGCGAGCGGGCCCCGGCCCATGGCGGTACGGAGTGCGCGCCCGAGCGCGAGGGTCATCTGCGTGTCGTCGGAGACGAAGGCGCGGCCCGGCAGCTCCATCTCCCGCCAGGGTCCGCACGTGGCGAGGATGGAGGGCACGTCGTCGAACTCGGCCGGGAAGCCCAGCGCGTCGCCGAGGGCGAGGCCGAGCAGCGAACCGGCGGCGGCGCGCTTGGCCGCGGGTGCGGTGGTCATGGGTCAAGTCCTTCCGGGCGCCCATGACCCGGCCCCCGTTGGTCCGGCCGCACGGCCCCCCGACTAATCGTCAGGTTGACCATAAAGCCGGACCGTCACCGGCGGCAAGACCCCGCCTCCAAGGGTCCTAGAGGTCGACTTCCTTCATCAGCATGCCGACCTCGGTGTTGGACAGGCGGCGCAGCCAGCCCGACTTCTGGTCGCCGAGGGTGATCGGGCCGAAGGAGACGCGGACCAGCTTGTCGACGGGGAAGCCCGCCTCGGCCAGCATCCGGCGCACGATGTGCTTGCGGCCCTCGTGCAGGGTCACCTCGACCAGGTAGTTCTTGCCGGTCTGCTCGACCACCCGGAAGTGGTCGGCGCGGGCGTAGCCGTCCTCCAGCTGGATGCCGTCCTTCAGCCGCTTGCCGAGGTCGCGCGGGATCGGGCCGACGATGTGCGCGAGATACGTCTTCTGCACGCCGTACTTCGGGTGGGTCAGGCGGTGTGCCAGCTCGCCGTGGTTGGTGAGCAGGATGACGCCCTCGGTCTCCGTGTCGAGCCGGCCCACGTGGAAGAGCCGGGTCTCGCGGTTGGTGACGTAGTCCCCGAGGCACTGGCGGCCCTCGGGGTCCTCCATCGTGGAGACCACACCGGCGGGCTTGTTCAGCGAGAAGAACTGGTACGACTGGGTGGCGACGGTCAGCCCGTCGACCTTGACCTCGTCCTTCTCCGGGTCGACGCGGCGGCCCTGCTCCAGCACGATCTCGCCGTTGATCTCGACGCGGGACTGCTCGATCAGTTCCTCGCAGGCGCGCCGCGAGCCGTAGCCCGCGCGGGCGAGGACCTTCTGGAGGCGCTCGCCCTCCTGCTCGGCGCCGGGGAAGGTCTTCGGCGGCCTGACGTCCTTCCTGCCCTCGTACCGCTCCCGGTTGCGCTCCTCGGCCCGCGTCTCGAACTCACGTGAGCGGCCGGGCGCCGTACGGCCGCTCCCCGCCTGCTGGGACTGCCTGGGGCCGCCCTTGGCGCCGCCGCGCGCCGCGCCGCCACGGCCGGACTTCGGGCCGTCCTTCGTGGCGCCGGGACCCACGTCGTAGCGGCGCTCCTCCGGACGGGGCTTGCTGGGGCGGCCCTGCCCCTTGCGCTCGTCCCGGTCGTCGCCGCGGGGGTTACCGCGTCCGCTGTTCCTGCCGCTGCCGCTGCTTCGCATCAAGGTTTCCGTCTTAGTCGTCTGCGTCCTGACCGCCGGCCGCGTCGGGCGCGTCCGGGTCGAACGACGGGACTCCCTCCTGGGTCTCCGCCTCGATCGCCTCCGCCTCGGGGAGGAAGGGCGCGAGTTCCGGAAGCTCGTCCAAGCCGCGCAGGCCCATCCGCTCCAGGAAATAGTTCGTCGTCACGTACAGGATCGCACCTGTTTCGGGTTCCGTGCCCGCCTCGGCGACCAGACCGCGCTGGAGCAGGGTCCGCATCACGCCGTCGCAGTTGACCCCGCGTACGGCGGAGACCCGGCTGCGGCCGACCGGCTGGCGGTACGCGACGACCGCGAGGGTCTCCAGGGCGGCCTGGGTGAGCCGGGCCGTCTGGCCCTCCAGCGCGAGGCGTTCGACGGCGGGCGCGTACGCGGCGCGGGTGTAGAAACGCCAGCCGCCCGCGACGAAGCGCAGTTCGAAGCCCCGGCCCCCGGCGGTGTACTCGTCGGCCAGCTCGCGCAGGGCGGCCGCCACCTGGCGCCTGGGCCGCTGGAGGACGCGTGCGAGGTGTTCCTCGGTCGCGGGCTCGTCCACGACCATCAGGACGGCCTCCAGGGCGGGCTTGAGACCGAGGGCGGCGACGCGCTCGTCCGTGTCCTGGTGCTTCATGTCTTGCGCTCCCTGGTCCTCGGTGCCTCGGCGGGCCGGTCGAACTCGTCGGTGACGGTCGGGGCCGCCGTCTCCCCGCCGGTCCAGCGGACGAGCAGGGTGCCGAGCGCGGTCTCCTGCTCCAGGGCCACGGCCTTGTCGCGGTACAGCTCCAGCAGGGCGAGGAAGCGGGCGACGACGGTGAGGGTGTCGTCGGTGTCGGCCACCAGCGCGCGGAAGTCGGCCGCGCCGGTCTCGCGCAGCCGGGCGACGACGATCCCGGCCTGCTCCCGCACACTCACCAGCGGGGCGTGGATGTGGTCGACGTACACCTGCGGCCTGGCCCTCGGCTGCATCGCCTTGACCGCGAGCCGCGCGAACCCCTCGGGTCCGATGCTGATGACGACCTCGGGCAGCAGCTCGGCGTGGGCCGGTTCCAGACCGACGGTACGGGGGTGCCTCAGGCTCTCGTCGTCCAGCCGCTCGTTGAAGATGTCGGCGATCCGCTTGTAGGCCCGGTACTGGAGCAGCCGGGCGAAGAGCAGGTCCCGCGCCTCCAGCAGGGCGAGGTCGGCCTCGTCCTCGACCTGGGCGGCGGGCAGCAGCCGGGCGGCCTTGAGGTCGAGCAGGGTGGCGGCGACGACCAGGAACCCGGTGGTCCGGTCCAGGTCCCAGTCGGCTCCCATGGCCCGGATGTGCGCCATGAACTCGTCGGTGACCCTGGACAGGGCGATCTCGGTGACGTCCAGCTTGTGCTTGGCGATGAGCTGGAGGAGCAGGTCGAAGGGGCCCTCGAAGTTGTCGAGCCGGACCTTGAAGACCCGGTCGGGCAGCGGAGCCCCGGCCGCCGGGGAGTCGGACGCGGGAGCCTCGGGGGCCGGGTCCGGAGCTGCGGTGTCCGGGCCCCGGCCCAGCGGGCGTCTCGGGCCAGGGGTGGCGGTGCGGTGCGCGTTCATGGGGCTCGCAGGGTATCGGCCGACCGGTACGAGGAGCGGCTAGCGCCCCCGCAGCCGCCGGACCAGGATGCTCGCTTCGCCGCGTGACTCCAGGTCGGCGAGGACCACGGCGACCGCCTCGCGGACGATCCGGCCGCGGTCGACGGCGAGGCCGTGCTCGCCGCGCAGGACCAGGCGGGCGTGTTCGAGGTCCATGAGTTCCTCGGCGGAGACGTACACGGTGATCTTCTCGTCGTGCCGCTCGCGTCCGCTGGGCCGCCGGGCGGCCGCCCGGCCGCGCTTGCGGGGCTGCTCGGCGTCGGAGTCGTCCGTCTCGCTCTGCCGCCGGGCGGGCCGGATACGGGACTCGCCGGACCCGTCGGGTTCCGGGCCGGCCGCCGCGGTGTGCTCGGCGCCCTCGCCGTCGCCGCCCTGGACGGGCACCGACTGCGGGGCGTCCTGCGCCGTCGCGGCGGGGTCGCTCTCCCCCGCCGGTGCGGGCACCCGCGGCTCACCGCCGGGTCCGCGCCGGGGCGAGGAGGACTGGAGCCCCATCCCCCCTGTCGTACGGAACAGTTCGTCGGCTCCGGGCAGACTCACTCGGCGTGACACCGGGCGAGCACCTCCCTGGCGAGCTGGCGGTAGGCGGCGGCACCGACGGAGTTGGAGGCGTACGTGGTGATCGGCTCACCGGCGACCGTGGTCTCCGGGAAGCGGACCGTGCGTCCGATGACCGTGTGGTAGACGTGGTCGTCGAACGCCTCGACCACGCGGGCCAGCACCTCGCGGCTGTGGACCGTGCGCGAGTCGTACATCGTGGCCAGGATGCCGTCGAGCTCCAGCTCGGGGTTGAGCCGCTCCTGGACCTTCTCGATGGTCTCGGTCAGCAGGGCCACACCGCGCAGCGCGAAGAACTCGCACTCCAGCGGCACGATCACCTTGTGCGCGGCGGTCAGCGCGTTGACGGTGAGCAGGCCAAGCGAGGGCTGACAGTCGATGACGATGTAGTCGTAGTCGTCCATCAGCGGCTTCAGGGCGCGCTGGAGCGTGGACTCGCGCGCGACCTCGGAGACCAGCTGCACCTCGGCGGCGGACAGGTCGATGTTGGAGGGCAGCAGGTCCATGTTGGGGACCGCCGTCTTCAGCAGGACCTCGTCGGCCGACATGCCCCGCTCCATGAGCAGGTTGTAGACGGTGAGGTCCAGCTCCATCGGGTTGACGCCCAGACCAACCGACAGCGCGCCCTGCGGGTCGAAGTCCACGAGCAGCACGCGTCGTCCGTACTCCGCGAGGGCCGCACCCAGGTTGATGGTCGACGTGGTCTTGCCGACGCCGCCCTTCTGGTTGCACATGGCGATGATCTTCGCGGGGCCGTGGTCGGTCAGCGGGCCCGGGATCGGGAAGTACGGCAGCGGGCGCCCGGTCGGGCCGACGCGCTCACGGCGCTGACGTGCCGCGTCGGGCGCGAGCGTGGCCGCGTACTCCGGATCGGGCTCGTACTCGGCGTCGGGGTCGTAGAAGTGCCCCTCGGGCAGTTCGTCGTAGTCGGCGAAGTGGTTGCGGGGCGCGCCACTTCCGTCGCCGGCCATGGCGTTCACGTGTTGGCCATCCATGCTCTGGTGTGCTCTCCGGGCCGTCTGCGGAACCGGACTCTGGTGGGCTGCGAAGGTGCGCACCGCGACGGAGCCGACGGCCTCGTGTCCCTCGGGACCCTGGCCCTCTCCGCGCAATCCTGGTCGACCACCTCCGGGAGAAAATGTCGACTCATTCACAAGTCGTCTTACCTCCTTGGTGACCAGGAAACTTCTAGACAAGGTCAGCGTGGCACCATGCCGACGGTTGGCGACTCTATGGCGTGTCGGCGGTCCGCAGCAACACAATCCGCCGGACCCGGCACGATGTGTCGACAATGAAACATCCCGCTGTCAAGG
This sequence comes from Streptomyces sp. NPDC058459, assembly GCF_042721685.1. NCBI lineage: Bacteria > Bacillati > Actinomycetota > Actinomycetes > Kitasatosporales > Streptomycetaceae > Streptomyces > Streptomyces sp. NPDC058459. Next base: position 5,794 of record NZ_JBHXLV010000293.1, read on the forward strand.
GCGTACAGCCGTCGCACAGCAGGTTTCACCGGTGTGCGAATCGGTCCAAGCGTTACGTTCGAGGCGAGTTGGCCTAGCGTCGCAAAGTGACCATACACACATCCGGCC
>NZ_JBHXLV010000294.1:0-5893 GCF_042721685.1 Streptomyces sp. NPDC058459
GGGGTGGACTACTCCACGTCCCCGCCCGAGTCCTCGGCGTCGTCGATCTCCTGCTCCAGACCGAGCTGCTCGGCGAGCCACTTGTCGAACTCGATGGCCGCGCGGACCCAGCTCACCGTGGAGGAGACGAAGTGGTTGAGGTCGACGCCCGTGCCGATCAGCATCTGGGCCTCGCCGATGAGGCGGACCGTGCCGTCGTCGTGGGTGTGGGTGTAGACCTTGGGCCACAGGGTGCGGCGGTTCCAGTCGTCGATGGACTCCAGCAGCCGCGCCTTCTCCTCGATCTGGTGCGGGCGGTCGAAGAAGGTCCGCACCGAGAAGACGCGCTGCTCGTCCTCGCCACGGAACATGAAGTACGTGCGGAACTGCTCCCAGGGCGCCGCGAGGTCACCCTCCTCGTCCACGACGTACTTCAGCTCCATCTGGTCCAGGAGCTGCTTCACGAGGTCCTGATCCGGGAGGACGGGGCCCGCCGGTCCCTGCGGCTGCTGCTCAGGCTGGCCCCCGAAGTTCGGAATCGAGGACGGGTCGATGCTCACCGTGGTTTTCCCTTCGTACGGAATTCCGCCATCCTCCCCCAGAGGGGGAGGTCCGTGGCAAGCCCCGGCACGGCCTGTCAGCCACGGGCGGACACGCCTGCGCCGTACGGGGCTCTCAGCGGCGAGTACCCACTCTCAGCGCTCTTCCATCCGCTCCACGAGCTGCCATACCCCGGTCGACGGATTCCGGGCGTAGTCCTCACCGGTGGAGTCCAGCTTCCGGGCGCGCTCCACCGCATCGGTCCGGCCGTCCCGGTAGACGGTGAAGTCGACACGCGTCTTGTCGTATTCCGGCACGTGCTTGCGCAGGATCGGCAGCAGCGCCTTGTAGCTCGGCGCGTGTGCCGTGTGCGCGGCGAAGTGAAGCAGCAGCCACAGTTCGAAGCACGGGTGGGAGACGGCCACCCGGATGCCCGCGCGCCGGTCACGGCCGCAGTCACGTCGGGGTACTGGTCCACGTCGAAGACGCACCAGACCTCGTCGTAGCCGCTGACAGCGAGGCCACGCTGGGTCTTCGCCCAGGAGACCAACCGCGTCGGCGAGCACGCCTTGCCACGGACCACCACGGACACGGCAGCATTGCGAAGATGCTCGCGCAGGCCCTGGAAGTACTGGCACTCGGTCTCCTTGCTGCCACAGACGATCAGGAGCGTGCGCGCCGAACGCCGGACGGGGCCACGCCGGCGGCCCGATCCCTCACGCGGAAACGGCCTTGCCATGAGCCCCCCAGTAGTGCTCGACCATGTCCTCGAAGGCCCCGCCCGGCAGAAGTGGCACAGCGCCGTAGCTCCCCGCCAGATAGCGCCGTTCGAAGTTCTCCCCCTTGCGCGGCTTGAAGTCACTGAGCGGGTACAGCTCCGAGGCACCGTTCGCCGCGTCCTTCTCCACGAACCAGATCTGGTCGCGGCGCAGCACCTCTTCCCCGAGCATCGTGCCCAACAGGGAGGAGTCGTGCGTGGTGAAGACGAGCTGGGCGCCGAGCGGGTTCAGTTCGGCGCTCTGGAAGAGTTTGACGAGCCTGGCGGTCAGCAAGGAGTGCAGGCTGACGTCGACCTCGTCGATCCAGAGCTGGGTGCCTCGCGCGATCGCGAGCAGGGCCCACGTGACCAGGGTGAGCCACGTCTTCGTGCCGGCGGACTCATCCTCTGCCGTCAGCAGGAACTCCTCGTCTCCGACCCTGTGGACGAATCGGAGCGACTTGCTCATGGACTGCATGATGACGGCCTTGAGCTCATCGCTGATCTCCGTGGGCATCGGCTCTTTCCATACCTCCTGGGCAGAGCGAATGAGCCTGGGGTCCGCGTCCTGGCTCGCTCGTAGGCCGTGCACTCCGAGGTCTGCGGCCGCCAGCAGTTCCTCGGCCCGCGCGATACCTGTCTCCTCGAAGAAGTCGAACACCGCCGCGGTGAGGGAACCGGTCGTCGGCAGGGCCTGCCGTGTCTCGTCGTCGATGACAACGACCGCCCGCAGGGCCTCCCACACAGCACTCAGCACGACGTGTCCGGACTGAGCGGCGGCGGACAGATACAAGCTGTTGGCCCGCATGATCCGCTCGGCGGCCGCACGCTCGCCGGTCAGCGAGGCCCCGAACGTCACGGCACCGCCCTCGCGCTCGAACAGGACACGCTTCCGGGCCTTCGGGTAGGAGTAGAGCCATTCCTCCTCGATGGCCCGGTCACCGGCGCTGAAGCCGTAGACGTACCGGACGCCGCCGATGAGCAAGTCCACCGCGTAGCTGGACGGTTCGCGCCTGCTGTCGTGATCCAGGAGGAAGGGACGACGCTTCACCGGCTCGTCCGGGAGCCACCGGGCCTGCGAGTCACGTACGGCACCCAGGAAGAACTGGTACGCCTTCATCACCGTCGACTTGCCGGAGGCATTGGCGCCGTAGATCGCGGCCACGGGCAGTGCGGGGCGGTCGGCGTCATAGGCGGGGACCAGGTTCAGTTCCTGGGAATCGCGCAGCGAGCCATGATTGGCCACTCTGAAACTCAAAAGCATGGCACGACCCCCGTCTCCGCTTTTGTGAACAAGTGAATTGCATATCTGCCATCGAGCCAAGGCTAGCTTCCGGTTCTCAGCGCGAAAAGGCCCGCCACCCGAATGGGGGACGGGCCTTTGGACATCATCAGGTCAGAGCGACTTCCCCGTGGTCGGCCCCACCCGTAGCCCCTCACCCTCGCGGTACACCCGGACCGTGTCGCCGTCCTTGATGTCGCCGGAGAGGATCTCCTTGGCGAGGCGGTCGCCGATGGCTGTCTGGACGAGGCGGCGCAGGGGGCGGGCGCCGTAGGCCGGGTCGTTGCCCTCCTCGGCGAGCCAGGCCAGGGCGTCGGGGGTGACGTCCAGGGTGAGGCGCCGCTCGGCCAGGCGGCGGGCGAGGCGGTCGATCTGGAGGCGGGCGATCCGGGCCAGCTCCGCCTCGCTGAGCGCGGAGAACACCACCAGGTCGTCCAGCCGGTTCAGGAACTCCGGCTTGAACGAGGCCCGCACCGTGTCCAGCACCCGCTGCCGCTTCTCCGCCTCGGTGAGCGCCGGGTCGACCAGGTACTGGCTGCCCAGGTTGGAGGTGAGCACCAGGATGGTGTTGCGGAAGTCGACGGTGCGGCCCTGACCGTCCGTCAGGCGGCCGTCGTCCAGCACCTGGAGCAGGATGTCGAAGACCTCGGGGTGCGCCTTCTCCACCTCGTCCAGCAGCACCACGCTGTACGGGCGACGCCGCACGGCCTCGGTGAGCTGGCCGCCCTCCTCGTACCCGATGTAGCCGGGGGGCGCGCCGACCAGGCGGGCGACGCTGTGCTTCTCGCCATACTCCGACATGTCGACGCGGATCATGGCCCGCTCGTCGTCGAAGAGGAAGTCAGCGAGGGCCTTGGCCAGTTCGGTCTTGCCGACGCCGGTCGGGCCGAGGAACAGGAAGGAGCCGGTGGGGCGGTCCGGGTCGGCGACCCCGGCACGCGAGCGGCGCACCGCGTCGGCGACGGCCTGCACGGCCTCGCTCTGGCCGATCAGCCGCTTGCCCAGCTCGTCCTCCATCCGCAGCAGCTTCTGCGTCTCGCCCTCCAGCAGGCGGCCGGCCGGGATGCCGGTCCAGGCGGCGACGACGTCCGCGATGTCGTCGGAGCCGACCTCCTCCTTGACCATGGTGTCCTTCGCGGCCTCCTCCTCGGCCTCGGAGGCGGCCTCCAACTCCTTCTCCAGCTCCGGGATCTGCCCGTACAGCAGCTCGGAGGCGGTGTCGAAGTCGCCGTCGCGCTGGGCGCGTTCGGCCTGGCCGCGCAGGTCGTCCAGGCGCTCCTTCAGCTCACCGACGCGGTTGAGGGACTGCTTCTCCTTCTCCCAGCGGGCGGTGAGCCCGCGCAGCTCTTCCTCCTTGTCGGCGAGGTCGCGGCGCAGCCGCTCAAGGCGCTCGCGGGAGGCCGGGTCGGTCTCCTTGCCGATCGCCAGCTCCTCCATGCGCAACCGGTCGACGCCGCGCTGGAGTTCGTCGATCTCGACGGGCGAGGAGTCGATCTCCATACGGAGGCGGGAGGCGGCCTCGTCCACCAGGTCGATCGCCTTGTCGGGCAGGAAGCGGGAGGTGATGTACCGGTCGGACAGGGTCGCGGCGGCCACCAGCGCGCTGTCCGCGATCTGCACCTTGTGGTGCGCCTCGTACCGCCCCTTCAGGCCGCGCAGGATGGCGACGGTGTCCTCGACGCTCGGCTCGGCCACCAGCACCTGCTGGAAGCGCCGCTCCAGCGCCGGGTCCTTCTCGATCCGCTCGCGGTACTCGTCCAGCGTGGTCGCGCCGACCATGCGCAGCTCGCCGCGGGCCAGCATCGGCTTGAGCATGTTGCCCGCGTCCATCGCGGAGTCGCCGCCGGCGCCCGCGCCGACGACGGTGTGCAGCTCGTCGATGAAGGTGATGATCTGCCCGTCGGAGCCCTTGATCTCCGAGAGCACGGCCTTCAGCCGCTCCTCGAACTCACCGCGGTACTTGGCGCCCGCGACCATCGCGCCGAGGTCCAGCGAGACCAGCCGCTTGTCCTTCAGGGACTCCGGCACGTCGCCCTTGACGATGCGCTGGGCCAGCCCCTCGACCACGGCGGTCTTGCCGACGCCCGGCTCACCGATGAGGACGGGGTTGTTCTTGGTGCGGCGGCTCAGCACCTGCACGACCCGGCGGATCTCCTGGTCCCGGCCGATCACCGGGTCGAGGCGGCCCTCCCGGGCGGCGGCGGTGAAGTCGGTGCCGAACTTCTCCAGGGCCTTGTACTGACCCTCGGGGTCGGCGGTGGTCACGCGGCGTCCTCCTCTGGCCTTCTGAAAGGCGTCTTGCAGCTTCCTGGCGGTGGCTCCCTGCTTCTGGAGCACGTCCTCGGCGGCGCCGCCCCGGGCGGCGAGGCCGATCAGCAGGTGTTCGGTGGAGAGGTAGTCGTCCCCGAGGTCCCCGGCGCGCTCGTCGGCGTCCGCCAGGACGGCGAGCAGTTCCCGGCCGGGCTGCGGGGGCGCGACGGTGGAGCCGGTCACGCTGGGCAGCGCGGCGAGGGCGCGCTCGGCCCCGGCGCGCACGGCGGCCGGGTCGGCACCGACGGCGGCGAGCAGGTCGGTGATGTTCTCGTTCTCGGCGCCCGCGAGCAGAGCCAGCAGCAGGTGGGCGGGCGTCAGATCGGGATGCCCCTCCGTCACGGCCCGCCGGCTCGCGGCGTTGATCGCGTCCCGGCTCCTGTTGGTCAGCTCGGCGTCCACGTGCGTGTCCTCCCCTTCCGCAACCACTCCACAGCTGTCCACTGATGACCTGACCAGTGTACACAAACTTGAGTCGCCTGCACTCAATTAAGCGGCGCGGGTCTCGGATTGGCTAGGTTTCCGTCATGGCCACCCATTCCGTAGACCTGCACGCACCGGACGACGCGTACCTCGCCTTCTGGCGGGAGCGGCATCTGAGCACGCTCACCACCCCGCGCCGGGACGGCAGCCCGCATGTTGTGCCGGTCTGTGTGACCTGGGACCCGGACGCGGGGATCGCCCGCGTCATCACCAGCGGCACCAGCGCGAAGGCGGCGCACGTGCGCGCGGCCGGGCCCGGGGGCGCCCGGGTGGCGGTGTGCCAGGTGGACGGCCGGCGCTGGGCCACCCTGGAGGGGCGGGCGCGGGTGCGCGAGGACCGGGAGTCGGTCGCGGAGGCGGAGCGGCGCTTCACCGAGCGGTACGGCCGGGAGCCCCGGGAGAACCCGCTCCGGGTCGCCATCGAGATCGAGGTGGAACGCGCGCTCGGCAACAGCTGAGCAGTTCCGGCCACGTGGCCGGAGGGCGCATGCACCGAAATATGCGCAGAAACTGCAGCGGCGTCACCGTGTTCAGGTCACGGT
>NZ_JBHXLV010000295.1:0-5846 GCF_042721685.1 Streptomyces sp. NPDC058459
GGTCCGGCTGGTGAGCGCCGGACCGGACCGCCCGTGGCCGCCGGCTACTTCTCGGTGACGCCCGCCGAGTCGAACGTCGCCACCTCGTGCATCGCGCGGGCCGTGCTCTGCACCAGCGGCAGCGCGAGCAGCGCGCCGGTGCCCTCGCCCAGGCGCAGGTCGAGGTCGACCAGCGGGCGCAGCCCCAGCCTGTTGAGCGCGGCCACATGGCCGGGCTCGGCGCTGCGGTGACCGGCGATGCAGGCCGCCAGCACCTCGGGGGCGATGGCACGGGCGACGAGCGCGGCGGCACCGGCGCTCACCCCGTCCAGGATGACCGGAGTGCGCAAGGAGGCGCCACCCAGCAGCAGGCCGACCATGGCCGCGTGCTCGAAGCCGCCGAGGGCCGCGAGGACCCCGATCGGGTCGGCGGGGTCCGGCTGGTGGAGTGCCAGCGCGCGGCGGACGACCTCGGTCTTGCGGGCCAGGGTCTCGTCGTTGATGCCGGTGCCGCGCCCGGTGACCTCGCCCGGGTCGGCGCCGGTGAAGACGGAGATCAGCGCGGCGGAGGAGGTGGTGTTGGCGATGCCCATCTCGCCGGTGAGCAGCGCCTTGTTCCCGGCGGCGACGAGGTCGCGGGCGGTCTCGATGCCGACCTCGATGGCGGCTCTGGCCTCCTCGCGGGTCATCGCGGGGCCCTTGGTCATGTCGGAGGTGCCGGCGCGGATCTTGCGGGGCAGCAGGCCGGGGGTGGCGGGCAGGTCGGCGGCGACGCCGACGTCCACGACGCACACCTCGGCGCCGACCTGGTTGGCGAAGGCGTTGCAGACCGCGCCGCCGCCCAGGAAGTTGGCGACCATCTGGCCGGTGACCTCCTGCGGCCACGGGGTGACGCCCTGCGCGTGCACACCGTGGTCACCGGCGAACACGGCCACGGCCGCGGGCTCCGGGATGGGCGGCGGGCACTGCCGGGACAGGCCCGAGAGCTGCGCGGAGATGATCTCCAGCATGCCCAGCGCGCCGGCCGGCTTGGTCATGCGCTTCTGGCGCTCCCACGCCTCGCCGAGCGCCTTGGCGTCGAGCGGGCGGATCTGCGCGACGGTCTCGGCGAGCAGGTCATGGGGGTGCTCTCCGGGCAGGGCACGGCGGCCGTACGTCTCCTCGTGCACCACCCAGGACAGCGGGCGGCGCTTGGACCAGCCGGCCTGCGTCAGCTCGGGCTCGTCCGGGAACTCGTCGACGTACCCGACGCACAGGTAGGCGACGACCTCCAGGTGCTCGGGCAGGCCGAGCGCGCGGACCATCTCCCGCTCGTCGAAGAAGCTGACCCAGCCGACACCGAGGCCCTCGGCGCGCGCGGCGAGCCAGAGGTTCTCCACCGCGAGCGCGGAGGAGTACGGGGCCATCTGCGGCTGGGTGTGCCGGCCGAGGGTGTGGCGGCCGCCACGGGTGGGGTCGGCGGTGACGACGATGTTCACCGGGGTGTCGAGGATGGCCTCGATCTTCATTTCCTTGAACTGCTTGGCGCGGCCCTTGGGCAGCGACTTGGCGTACGCCTCGCGCTGGCTCATGGCGAGGTCGTGCATCGCGCGCCGGGTGTCGGCGGAGCGGATCACGACGAAGTCCCAGGGCTGCGAGTGGCCGACCGAGGGTGCGGTGTGGGCCGCCTCCAGGACGCGCAGCAGCACGTCGTGCGGGATCGGGTCGGCGCGGAAGCCGTTGCGGATGTCGCGGCGCTCGCGCATCACCTTCAGCACGGCCTCGCGCTCGGCGTCGTCGTAGGCGGGCGCGGCCGGGCCCGGGGGCAGGACCGGCTCCGCCTCGGCGGGCGCGGGTTCCTCGGCGTGCTCGGCGCCGGTCGTGACCAGGTCCTCGGCGTGCTGGACCAGCTCCGGCCCCTCGTCCGCGCGGGGTTCGGGCACGGCGGCCAGGGGGGCCTGCGGGGCGACGGCGTCCAGGTCGGGGAGGATCAGCGGCCGCGGCGGGGTGGGGGCCAGGTGCGGGGTGGTCGGCACCTGTCCGTCGACGGCCACGAACTGCCCGAGCGGCTGCGCGGGGTGCGGCGCCGGCGGCAGACCCGAGGGCAGCGGCTCCGCCGGGACGTCCTCGGGGGCGTGGAGCCAGGCGCCCGCGGGTGCTTCGTGGGCGGCGGGAGCCGGGAGCACTGGCTGTGCCGGGACCTCGAAGACCGGGATCTCCTTGGGCTCGGCACGGATCGCGGGCTCGGGGAGCGGGAACTCGTGGGCGGGCAGCGGGAGTTCCGCCTCGGGTGCCGTGGGGACCGCGAGGGCCTCCGGTACGGCTGTCTCCTCGGCCGGGGCGGCCGGGGCGACCGGGGTAACGGGCACGCCGGGCTCGGGGACCTCCACGGGCTCGACGGCCGGCACAGCCTCCTCGGCGGGAGCCACCGCCACGTCCTCGGGAGCCGGCGGAACCTCCTCCACGGCCTCCGGGGCGACGGGCTCCGGGGCGACGGGCTCGGGGACGACGGGCCCGGTGGCCACAGCCTCCGGCGCCCGGACGGGCTCGGGCGTCACCTCGACGGCCTCGGCCGCGACCTCCGCCTCCGTGGCCTCGACGAGCGCCTCCTCGATGGCGGCCTCGGCCTCGGCCCCCGGAGCGGCCTCGGGCACGGCCTCCACGGCCTCCAGGATCGCCTCGGGGTCCTCCCCCTGCCGCTCCTCGGCCACGTACGGGGTCTCCGGTGCCTCCTCCACGGCGGCCTCGGCCTGCGCCGTCAGCCGGTCCACGGCGGCCTGCGCGGCCTCAGCCGGCTCGACGGGCGCGCTCTCCGCGTCGGGCAGAACCGCGTCCGCCGCGACCGTCTCCGGGACGACCGTCTCCGGGACGACCGTTTCCGCCGCCGGTGCCACGGTCTCCGCCGGGGCGGCGCCCCAGGGCGCGGCGGCCTGCGGGGCCGGGTCGGGCAGCGCCTGCACATCGAGGTACTCGGGACCGGGCGTGGGCCGCTGCGGCGCTCCGGCCGGCCCTCGGTCGGCCAGGGAGCGGACCGGGCTCGCGGAGGTGTCCGGGATCGGCGGGCCGAGGTGCAGCGGACGGCGCGGCGGCTGCGGGGCCGTAGGGGCCTCGTGGGCCGCCGACGGCGGGGAGCCGGTCCCCTGTTCGGGCAGCCGTACGCCGCCGAGGTCGACGGAGCCGGTGTCCCGGCCCGCCGTCTCGTGGGCGCCGGGCTGGTGGACGGCCTCGACGACCGGTTCCGGGGCGGGCGGCGGCACTTCGTTGCCCCATGCGCCCTGAGCGCCCGGCAGCAGCAGATCCTCGTCCTCGGCGGGCGCCTCGGCGAGGTAGGTGTACGCGCCGTGCCCGAGGGCGCCCGGCTGCTCCACCATGCCTGCGCTCTCCGGCTGTCCCTCGGCCGGGACCTGGCCGGTGTCGGTCATGCGTACCCCTCGCCCATCGGTTTAGTGCTGCTACGACCAGCTCACCCGGAACGGCGCACCGACCGCCCCGTAGTGAGAACGAGCGTCCGTGCGCATCGGCACGAACGAGCCGCCAGAAATGGCGACAAAGCCATTCGGTGGCATTCTCGCGGCCGTTGTGCCGTCATGACAGCGAGATCACGAGACAGCCCGTTGTGGACTGCGCCACGTCGCGCGTCCTCCGGTTTCGCCGTACCTCACCCAACGCCCCGAACCGGGCGAGCTTTCCGGACATTGACGAACGAATGTCCGGACCTCGGGTGCGGTACCACGATCGGCCAGCCTACCGCGCGCGGTACGACAACCTGATCACGGGGCGCGACGAGCCGCGGTGACGGCGGTGGCTCAGCGCGGGTTCTCGCGCGGCGGCAGCTCGCCGGTGAGCAGGAAGACGACGCTCCGCTCGTTCTCCGCCCAGGACTTGGTGTCCAGTCCGACGGCCTGGAGGAGGGCGCACTCGACCCGGTAGCCGTGCTCGGTGAGGTCGCGGCCGATGAGTTCGGCGGCGTCGCGGGTGGCGGCGTGGGCGACGATGCGCTGCGGGCGCCGGTCGGCCACGGCCGAGACGACGGCCGCTCCCCCGCCGCCGACGCGTACGACGTCCGGCTCGGGCAGGTTCTCCAGGATGTGCGGCGCCTCGCCGCGCACGATCTGGAGCTGCACCCCGAACTGGCGGGCGACGGCGTCGGTGCGGGCGCAGGACTCGGGGTCGAGGTCGACGGCGAGCACGGCGGCACCGGCGCGGGCGGCCTCGACGGCGAAGGCGCCCGAGCCGCAGCCGATGTCCCACACCAGGTCGCCGGTGCGCGGGCCGAGCCGGGCGAGCTGGGCGGCGCGGAGCAGTTCGTTCTCGCCCTCGCCGAGGACGCCGCCGTACACCTCGTCGGGCTGGGTCCAGCCGCGCGGGCCGGTGCCGGGGTCGCGGCCGGCGATCCAGCCGCCGCCCTCGACGGCGGCCGCGGGGCCGCCGATGACGATGACGACGTTGGGATCGCGCCAGGTGTGGTCGGCGGCGGTGTCGGAGGTGAGGACGCTGACGCGTTCGTTCCCGGTGCCGAGTTCCTCGCAGACGACGAAGGTGCGGTGCACCTCGTCGAGGAGCAGGCCGAGTTCGGCTGGTCCGGCGCCGGGCGAGGTGAGGACGGCGACCTTGGTGTGGGCGCGGCACACGTTCACGGCGCGGCGCAGGGTGCGGGGGTGGGCGACGACCACGTGGGCGTCGTCCCAGGGCATGCCCGCGCGGGCGAAGGCGGCGGCCACGGAGGAGACGCCGGGCACGACCTCGACCTCCAGGCCGAACTCCGGGGCGCGCAGGGCGCGCACGACACCGAAGAAGCCGGGGTCGCCGTCGGCGAACACGACGGCGGTGCCGCGGTGGGCGGCGACCCGGCGGGCGGCCAGGGTGACGCTGCCGAGGCGTACACGTTCGGCGGTCTCCGGGATCTCGGGGAGCGCAAGATGGTGGGGGGCGCCCGCGACGAGCGTGGCGGCGCCGAGGGCGCCGCGTGCCGCGTCGGTCAGCGGCGAGCCGTCCCAGCCGATCACCGTGACCCGGTCGGCCATCGTCGTCAGTCTCCAGGTCTTCGTGTGTCGTCAGGGGCCCCGATACGGGCTTCGTGAGATTACCTGGTGGCGCGGCGCAGTGGGGCGGCGGGGCGGGGTCAGTTCCAGTGGGCGTAGGAGCCGAAGCCGCGGCTGTCGGCCAGCTGTTCGTCGCTGCCCTCCAGATCCTCGGGCAGCAGGCTCCACACGATGAAGTCGGTGCGCATGTCGGTCCAGGTGCCGTCCTCGGTGCGCACGTGGACTATGCAGGCGTTGCGGAGCACGCCCTCACTGATGCAGCCGATCTTCTGGGCGACCTGCTGGGAGGCGGTGTTGTCGGCGGCGGTGCGCAGCTCGATGCGCTCGAACCGCTGGTGGCCGAAGAGCCACTTGGCGGTGGCGAGCGCGGCCTCGGAGGCGTAGCCCTCGCCGCGCGCCCAGGGGGCGATGATGTACGACAGCTCGGCGGACCGGATGCGCCAGTTGGTCTTGCTGAGCTGGACGATGCCGACCAGGCGCTGGGTGAGGAACTCGGTGACGGCGAGGTCGATCCCGCGTCCGGCGGCGCGTTCGGTAGGCGCGTACTGGGTGATCCAGCGCCGGGCGCCGTCCTCGGTGAAGGGCTGGGGCACGTCGGTCCAGGCGGCGACCTGTTCGTCGTTCATCATCTCGGCCAGGGCGGGCAGATCGTCCTCGTCGAGGGGACGCAGGCCCAGCCGCTCCGTCGAGATGGAGACGTTGGGGAAGGTGCTAGTCATGCGCCACTCCGTAACCTTCGAGTTTCTTGAGGGTCCGTCAGGGCCCCGCTGAACTGCCCAGCATGCAGCATGACAGCACCACGACGCACGCACGGGCCCGCCCCTGTCTCTTATACACATCTGACGC